>JAFLBG010000030.1 GCA_017303975.1 Bacteroidota bacterium | reverse complement strand
AGTAGATTGCTGCCAAAAACCGGATGTCATATAAAATGTTTGTGATTGGGAATTAATATTCTTATCCAACCCTATGTTTAGCAAATTAGCAGTTGTTTGAATTATACCTATATAATAAGTTCCTGCGGACAACACCAAAGCCGGGTTTGTAATTAAATACGTAACAAACTCGTTGTAATCACTGCTATACTTCGGGTACACAATACTATCTTTATATACTAAATTATTAGGAAGACCTCCGTTGTCATCCCAAATAGCCAAACGAAAAGGAAATCCATTTGCAGCATTTAATATTGGATTAAAAAATAACCTTACTGCACGCAGCGTATCAGAAAAATTAAGTGCAAAACGATAGCCCAATTTTGCACCTCCGGTTGTTAGCCCATAACCCGATTCTGCAGTACCATCATCATGTGCAAAATAATTATAAAATTTCTGCTTGTATTGTACAAAATTATTCTCGGCAATTTGATCAAACGAGCTTGGGTAAATTCTGTGATTAGCAGTAAACAAAGCAGAATCAGTAAGTGTAGGGAAAGAAAATCCAACTTGAGGGTATTGATGAGTTAAACAAGAAGCATACCCGGCAGAAACAAATGGATTGACATTACAATTGCCGGCATTATAAAAATCAATTAAACTATTGGTATTGGAAACTACAGAGTCTGTATAACCTATGTTTATTGCCGAAGACGAATTATTCCTCATAAATACTACAA
This sequence comes from Bacteroidota bacterium, assembly GCA_017303975.1. Classification (NCBI taxonomy): domain Bacteria; kingdom Pseudomonadati; phylum Bacteroidota; species Bacteroidota bacterium. Next base: position 44,773 of record JAFLBG010000030.1, on the reverse strand, counting down.
GAGAATCTTTCATATCTGCACTGGTATATTGCTGCCAAGGCATAGCAGTATAATTCCTCAAAAAGCTACCGGGGTTGTAGGTAAATGATATGTCAGTAAAAACTGTGTCGTTTACAGAACGATTTTTATTCAAATAAATATAATCTACATGCCAATGATCTAGTGCACCAGAAAGCGTAGCCTTATTTCTGAATCTAAACTGGAAATTATCTTTAAAATAACTACTGTCGATTACAGGAATATGCACCAAATGAAAACCGGTATCAGAAACTAAATTGGGAGTATACCCTTTTCTTCCCCACACCTTAACCCACGCTGCTCCATTCTTCTTAAACTCTAACACCAACGAATCACCAACTTCCGGTTCATTCCCCCACCCTTTTGCTTGGTAAAAAAAGCTAAAATAAACCGAATCGGCCGGAGTTACCGCTGTATTTAATCGTATGTATTTAGACAATAATGTATCTGCAAAATTCGAAGAATTAGAAGATGCACTAAAATTATATGGATAGCCTTTATAGTTTAACCCATCAAATGTAGCAACTCCAATAGTTGGTGGTGCCTTAGGATAAAATCTATTTACAAAAGTACTTACCGAAAACCATTTTTCTGCAGATGGATAATAACTATCGTACGAAAAATCATCTATAAAAGGTAAGGACAGCGTATCTGGTGCAGATTGCATTTTATAAGAAGGTGCCTTAAAACCAATTAAGGTAGGATTTGCTTGTAAATCAAGTTCAACTTCTGTTTGGGCAAAAACAGCAAAATTTACTGTTAATAAAAATAAAACTAGGCTCTTTTTCAACATTTAAGGGTAAATATATAGCTTTTACTCAATACAAGAAAAAGCGGGTCTTAACAAATTATTACAAAATTACACTTGACAACACGGTTAGGTACAACGTAAATAAATAGAAAATATTTTGATTTAACCTACATTACGTTCAACACCAAAATTTAACATTATTTTTTGGGTTATTTGGATAAATAAATTAGGTTTGCATGTTACAAAACTAGCATTGAGTACATATGAGAAATAGCAGAAATTACGCAGTATTTGCCTTACTATCTATAGCATTGTTTATCGCATCTTGCAGCTCGGGTTACAAACCTAAAACTAAATCGGAAGTAAAGGTTCACCAACTGTCTGACCCGGAAATGCTAAACCCAATGAACTCCTCTGATGCAGGGGCCTCGGAAATTCAATGGCAGCTATTTCAATCACTTATTCGCATAAACTACAAGACATTGGAATATGATGCATTAGTAGCCGAAGCTCGCCCCGACATTGAAAAAACAGAAAATGGTGGAATGAAGTTAACTTTTAAAATTCGCCAAGATGCGGTTTGGGATAACGGAACCCCAATTACTGCAAAAGATTTAGAGTTTACAATGAAAGTTCTAAAGCATCCTAAGGTAAACAATACTCATACCAAACCTTATTTTGAATTTGTAAAAGACATTCAACTTTACACAGAAGACCCTAAAAAAATAACCTTCGTTTGTGATACAGTTTACTTTTTAGCAGAATCTGTAATAGGAAGTGCTGATATTTTGCCGGAATATAACTACGACCCTAAAGGATTATTGAAAGAATATACATTGCCTCAAATTATTGCGGGCGGAGAAAAATTAGCAGAAGAGCCTAAAATGAAAGAGTTTGCGGAGGCGTTCAACTCGGAAAAATACATGCGTGAAAAAGAAGTTATTGTAGGTAGTGGTCCGTATAAATTAACAGAATGGACAACCGGACAACGTGTGGTTTTAGAAAAGAAAAAAGATTGGTGGGGCGATAAATATGCTGACAAAATTGCTTCTTTTGAAGCTTTTGCCGACAAATTAATTTATGTAACTATAAATGACCAAACATCATCCATTGTTGCCCTAAAAGCAGGGAATATTGATGTAATGAAAGGAATAAAACCAAAAGATTTTGTAGAGTTGCCTGCATCAGAGAAATACAAAGAAAATTTTAATTCCTATCAACCATCTAGCTTACAATATACCTACATTGGCTTAAATGCACAATCGCCAAAACTAAAAGACAAAAAAGTTCGTCAAGCACTTGCACATCTTGCGGATGTAGAAAAATATATAAAAACTGTGTATTACGGATTGGCTCAACCCGTTATAGGTCCGGTGCATCCTTCAAAAACAAGAGATTATAATTCAGAAATTAAACCCTACCAATTTAACACTGAAAAAGCTAAACAATTGTTAGAAGAAGCAGGCTGGAAAGATACCAACGGAGACGGAACAATTGATAAAGTAATTAACGGAGAAAAGACAGAATTTGCTATTGATTTTAGTACCAATTCCGGCAACGACATGAGAAAGCAAATTGCACTTATGTTTCAGGAAGAAGCCCGCAAAGTTGGTATTAAAGTAAATGTTGGTCAGCAAGATTGGTCGGTTTACCTCGACAATCAGAAAAAACACAATTTCGAAATATACTTTGGAGCTTGGATCAGCTCTCCTAGTCCTAACGATTTTAAACAAATATTTCATAGTGAGTCTGCTTTAAACGAAGGTTCAAACTATGTAAGCTTTAACAATGCAAAAGCCGATCAGTTAATTGACGCTATACGTGTTGAGCTAGATGAAAACAAAAGAGCAGAATTGAATAAAGAGTTTCAGGCCATATTGCACGAAGAAGTGCCTTACATATTTTTGTTTGCACCCACCGAACGTATTGCAATACATAAAAAGTTTACCAATGCTGAAGCTTCTGTTATGCGTCCGGGATATTTCCCCGCTAGTTTCAAGCTTACAGCACCGGCTAATTAATTATACCAGACGCATAGTTTATGCTAACATATATTCTTAAACGAATATTAATTTTTATACCAACGCTACTAGTAATTTCGTTAGTAACGTTTACGATAAGCATAAATGCACCCGGAGACCCCGTTGACACGATGTTAAACAAAGGCAGCGGTGGCGGAGAAGGACAATCATCTGAAAAAATTGCAGGAGAAAAGGCATATACAAACTTAAGACATCAACTTGGGTTCGACTTACCGCTGTTCTATTTTTCGTTTACCAACGCAACGTACCCGGACACGTTGTATAAATTCCCAAAAGCCAATCATAGAAGTACATTGGAGCGATTATCGTTCACCTATGGAAAATGGGACAACGTATCTGAGTATTATCATCGAATTAGAAAATTAGAATTTGTACTATTCGACCATCCTAAAACAGAAGAGAATGCTGATGCATTGAATAGAGCAAAAGGATACGTAGCTACGTTGTATGATAATTATGATGAAAAAAAGATAGAAACCGTAATTTCCAATCTCGATTTTATTTTTTCTGAAACACCAACGTTTATGAATATTATTGGGCACTACAACTCGCTTGTTACGGCCTATCATGAAATGATTCATAAACAAAATAAAAATCGAAAGTATATACCAAAACTTATTTTTTACGGTATAAAAAATCAATACCACAATTGGATGTTTGGCGACAAACCTTGGCTTTCGTCCTTACCTTGGGTAGATGACAGCCAGGTAGAATATACCTGCAAAGGATTTGTAAGAGGCGATTTTGGAACTTCTTATCAAGATAAGAGACCTGTTTCTACAGTAATTTGGGATGCACTAAGCTGGACTATGGGATTGAGTTTAGCTTCTATTGTTTTAGCTTATTTAATCGCAATTCCACTAGGTGTAAAATCTGCAATAGATAAAGGGAAAACATCCGAACGAATTATCACTACCGTTTTGTTTATGTTGTACTCGCTGCCCGTTTTTTGGATTGGTACTATTTTAATTATTTACTTATGTGGCGGAGATTATCTTTCTTGGTTTCCATCGCCCGGAGCGGAGCCAATACCGGATGATGCCCCATTTGGATATGTTTTTAGTGAAACCTTGTATAGAATGGCACTCCCTCTTTTTTGTTGGACATACGCATCATTAGCTTTTTTATCTAGACAAATGCGGGGAGGAATGCTAAATATTATTGGACAAGATTACATTAGAACAGCTAGAGCCAAAGGGCTAGACGAAAAAACAGTAATTTGGAAACATGGTTTCAGAAACTCGTTAATACCAATGGTTACTATGTTTGCCAATATTTTCCCGGCTGTTATTTCTGGTGCATTTACAATTGAATACCTGTTTTCAATTCCGGGAATGGGAAAAGTTAGCTACGAGGCTATTGTAGCAAGAAACTACCCTATTATTTTTACAACTCTTTTGTTTACGGCAATTTTAACATTGATTGGAAATTTGGTAGCAGACATTATGTATGCAGTTGTAGATCCTAGAATATCGTTTTCAAAAAAGAAATAATGAGCGTTATTACAAATATATTTTCGTTTTTAAAAAATCCATTCCGAAAGGCAGATGAAGCTTTTGCGCTGCAATCAAATGACTCTAAATTAATTCAGAACGAAAGTTTTTGGTCGAACGTAAAGAAACAGTTTAAAAAAAACAAATTGGCTTTCTTTTCGTTACGAATTATTCTATTGATGGCTATCATAGCCCTATTTGCCGATTTTATTGCTAACGAAAAACCATTAGTAGCTAAAATAAACGGACAAACTTATTTCCCTGTTTTAAAATCCTACGCAGTAGATATGGGCGTATCGGAATGGCAAAAAGAATTTCAAAATATTGAATGGAAAAAACTAGAATACGAATGGGTTATATTTCCTCCGATTCCTTATCTACCTAAAAATTTAGACGACAACAATATACACTCTGTTAGTCCATTGGCTGTACAAAATGTTCCATCTACTCGTTGGCGTCATTGGATGGGCACAGACGAGCTTGGGCACGATATATTTGCAGGAATGATTCACGGAACAAGAATTGCGCTTATAGTAGGCGTTGTATCGATGGGAATTGCATCTATCATAGGAATTATGATGGGCGCAATGGCTGGATATTTTGGAGATGAGCGACTAAAAGTTTCGAGAGCACGTTTGTTTCTAAATCTATTGTTTTTTGTATTTGCACTATTTTATGCATTTGGATCCAGGGGCTATATTTTAAAAGATGCAATAGGGGTTTCATTTGGCATCTTCTTTAAAGAACTATTAATCAGCTTGGCAATAATTGCATTGTTCATGCTTACGGCTAACTTTTTTACCTGGGTATTAAAATTTATTCCATTTTTCAAGAAAAAAATTACCATCCCTGTAGATATTTTGGTATCGCGATTAATAGAAATAAAAGTATCTATACCTACCATGTTTTTAATTATATCAATAGTAGCCATTGCAAAACCCTCTCTTATGATAATTATGGCTATAATTGGGCTTACATCGTGGATGGGTATTGCACGTTTTATACGTGCCGAGCTACTTCGTGTACGCAATTTAGAATATATTGAAGCGGCTAACGCACTTGGTTTTTCCGAATTCAGAATTATTTTTAGGCATGCAATTCCAAATGCTATAGCGCCTGTACTTATTACCATTGCATTCGGAATAGCATCTGCTATTTTGATAGAATCATCTCTTTCGTTTTTAGGAATTGGAGTTCCTGCCGAAACATTAACTTGGGGCTCGTTGTTAGCTGCTGCTCGTCAATCGCCTACAGCATGGTGGTTAGCTATTTTTCCGGGATTTGCTATTTTCTTAACCGTTACCTTATACAATTTAGTTGGCGAAGGATTAACAGACGCTCTTGACCCAAGATTGAGAAAATAATTTATTTGCTATTTTCAGATTGATTATATGCTTTCTTTAATAGAATTTGCTAATTGGGTTTTCCAATATGCAAAAAAGCGAATAACCTTGAAACAATGAAATTTGCTTTAAAATATACTACACACATTTTTCTACAATCTCAATATGATTATGCGCTATGGTTATCTGCTTCACTAGCTATCTCCATGTCGAAGATTTTGGGAGAAAATTTTACAGAAACTGAAAAACATTCCAATTATTATATTGGTCTGATTTCAGCTAACTATCAAAACAAATGAAAAAATTAAAAGCATACTTCATTTCAGACCGTCTTAACCAAACGGAAGATGTATTTGAAAAAGCTAAAATCCATCTTGTTTTCGATTTCACTTTTTTCATGTCCTTATTGGCAATACCTTTTATAATTCAGTTATACATAAATGGCTTTTGGTACCATCTCGGATTTAATATTTTTGAAGTTATTTCGTTAACGGTTATTTATGTTCTTTTTAAAACAAATGTACCTCTCAAAGTTTTAGGAATTACATTCGTTATTATGGATAGCATCATGTCTGCGGGGAGTTTAATTTGCCAGAATGGTTATTTTGAAATTCAAGCAGGTTTATGGAGTATGCTTCTTATTTTATACACATTTTTCGTACTCGGAAAAAAGTGGGGGGTAGCCATTGTCTTATTTATCTCCTTACTATTTATTGGATGTATCCCTTTTAACGAAAATCAAATTTCATTTTTAAACCTTGGAATTCCTTCCAATCAAGTACTTCCAACAGCCTCTGGCTTTATTGTTTTTCCATTCCTATTAAATATATATATTATAATAGTTTTAATAAACAATCGTATTTCTGCGGAGGGACTTATTAGCAATCAAAAGAAAAAATTAGAAATACAAAAAGAAGAAATTGTTTCATCAATTACCTATGCTAGTAGAATTCAACACGCTGTCCTTCCAAACGAAGAAAATATAGCAAAATGTATCCCTCAATCTTTTATACTTTATCAACCAAGAGATATTGTGAGTGGCGATTTTTATTGGTTTCATGAAATTGACAAAGACAACTATATTATTGTTTGTGGAGATTGCACCGGACACGGTGTGCCGGGAGCGCTGATGACTGTTATTGGCAGCAATCTATTAACACAAATTGTAACCGAAAATAAAATATATAGCCCCTCGCAAATAATGACTGAGTTGGACAAACGAATTTCAACTACACTAAAACAACAAAAATTAAAAAATGATTACGTACACGATGGAATGGATTTAGCCTTGCTTAAAGTAAACAAAGCACAAAAAGAATTTATATACACCAGTGCAAAAAGACCTGCCATTTTTATAAGAGAAAAGCAAATACAAGAACTTAAAGGCAGTAAACATACATTAGGCGGGTTACGAGAAGAGGAAAAAAAATTCGAAGAAATACAAATGAACTACATAGAAGGCGATATGGTCTATTTATTCACAGATGGCTATATAGATCAGTTTGGGGGTGTGAATAATAAAAAATTTATGATAAAAAGATTTCGAGAAACGCTGCTTTCTATATCGCACGAAACTACGACTAAACAGAAAAACGGGTTAAAGGATACGATTAACAATTGGATTGGAAAAAACCAGCAAACAGACGATATAGCTGTAATTGGTATTCGTTTTTAAATTCATTCTACTATCTATTTTGGATAAAAAATAGTGTAAATGAATTTGTTCAAAATTTAACTTATCCTCTAATTGATGTAATTGAATATTTGCGTGAATTTATTTTAAACTTTCATCAGACATATTTCGACAAGCACAATATGACCGCGCACTGGCCAGTCCCGCGTATCGAAGACTTGGGGTGCAATGTCACAGAAACTGAAAATACTTTAGAATACTAGTTTCTAAAACTTAGCTATAAATCGCAAATTTATTAATCGTTGGGTAAGGTAATTCGGTATTGCATATTGTCTATTACGAATATCTTTCAACCATAAATAAGACACCACATTATCTACATTTAATAAATTGAAAACCTCTGCTCCTACCCACAAAGATTTAATGTAACCAAACGGATGGCCTTTGGGAAGCGGTTTACTTTCTTTTATGATTTGATAAGAAAAGCCAATATCAACTCTTCGGTACGGTGGCATTCTCAAGGTGTCTTTGTATCGCTCAAAGCTTGGTGGGCCAAATGGCAATGGTGTACCAAACAATAAATTCAAGTGCATTTTGCAATCGGGTAACTTGGGCAAATAATCTTGAAAAAAAATACTGAAACTTACACGTTGGTCTGTGGGACGAGGAATATAACCCGGCTCCTTGCGAATACTATCTGCGGGAGTTCTATCCAACGTATAGCCGCTTACAATTCTTTCTCCATTTTTATTGTAATACACGTAATAATAATCGTCTAAAATATTCTCTTTGGTTTGCATAATAGAAAGCGTAGCCCACGACTCAATACCTTTAATAAACTCTCCATTTACTTTAAAGTCAATTCCTCCTACATAGCCAACTGCATTGTTTTTCGCATAATATCTAATCCGCACATTATCTACTTCATAGGGAACTAAGTTTTTTAAATCTTTATAATACGCTTCGGTTACAAACTTAAACGGACGTTTCCATGCTTTAAAGTTAATATCTGTGCCCAACAGAAAATGAATAGATTGTTGTGCTTTTAAATCCGGATTAATTTTTCCGTACAAATCGCGCAACTCTCTGTAAAAGGGAGGTTGGTAATAATATCCGGTAGAGAACCGGAACAACACATCCTTTTTCCAATTAGGCTTATACGAAATATTGGCTCGTGGGCTAACCACTGTTTGATTATTCAAATCCCAGTAATTGGCCCGAATACCAAGTGTAAAGCTTAGTTCAGAAGTATCTTTCAGCAACTTGCTTTCCGAATACTGAAAGTAGCCTAATACTCTATTGTTATTTAAAATAATAGTTGTCTTTACAACATCTTGTACATCTATTGTATTTAAAGGCAATTGAGGTAAGGAGTAACCAGCGGAATCAATCAATTTCCATTCGCTTAATTTATCTTCAAACGATTCGAATTGGTAGCGAGCACCCCAAAAAAATTGTTTTTTATTTTTTTCGTAAATGCCTTTATGTTCCACATTAGCAACCGTTCCATACAATTGATTTCGACCATGATTTAAAAATCCACCTACACCTAAATTATTCTTAACCTCTCCGAACGTTTTTTTTCCGAAATCTGTTTCTAACTCATCAATAGCATACACACCTTCTACATCAAAGGTTTCATTCTCGTTGGTATTAAATACAGACGTAATATATTTTAGCGTTAATCTGTCGTTGGGCTTATTTACTAAACACAATGCCGCAGTAGTACTTTTAAAATGTGACAATTCTTGTCCATCAAAATCTACACTTAACTGCAATGCTTGATTAATGGTGCCAAAAGAGGTTGTTCTACTTTCCGGAATCATTAGGTATCTGTTATCGGAATAATTACCTAAAAAATTCAGTTCCCATTTTTCTGTAATATCGTAAGTAATAAAATTTTGTACATCCACAAACCTTGGTTGGTAATCGGCTCTGGTATTTAAACCACCTAACAAATACCTATTTACCCGATAACGAGCGCCCAATATCCATGTAAGACGCATATCTTTACTTGCATCTTCTACATGCACATTAGCACCCAACACACCTGCGGTTGCGGTTCCTGCAAATTTTCTTGGTCTTCTATATTTAATATCTAATACCGAAGCCATTTTATCTCCGTACTTGGCTTCAAATCCACCTGCCGAAAACAATACAGATGAAACCATATCTGCATTTACAAAACTCAATCCCTCTTGCTGCCCCGACCTTACTAAAAAAGGGCGATACACTTCTATGTCGTTTACGTAAACCAAGTTCTCATCAAAATTTCCACCTCGTACCGAATATTGCGAACTCAATTCATTTCTATTGCTTACACCCATTTGGGAAAACAATATATAATTAAAATCTCCGGTAGGGCTAGGTATTTGCGTAACTACCTTAGGGTCGAGACTTACCATTCCGTTGGAACGAGATTTTTTATCCTCAATTACAACATCAACTAACGTGTTTGAATTTTTTGCTAATGATTTATCAAGATTAATTGTTTCTCCTTTTTTTAAATTAACTGTAAAACGCAGTTGCTGAAAATTTATATTCGAGAACACAAGAGTAACGTCCTTTTCGCTTGGTACAGTAATTTTGTATTCACCATTCGAATTTGTGTAAACGGGCTGTTGAGATAAACCAAGTAGTGACACTAGCACATCTTCAATTGGCATCTTATTAGCATCGGTTACTTTTCCAACTACTGTAGCCTGAGCACGCAGAAAACAAGTAGGCATAAATACAAGAGCACATACCAATATAATGCTGTATAAATTTCCGTACTTTTTAGGATGCGAGTTCAATGCAGACGATTTGTGGATGAGTGCTATTAATTTTTCTTTTTAAAATCACCTCTTCTCCACGCATCAATAAATTTAGCCCAAGCCACCGGATTTAGAAGATTGTTGGGAGGCAATTGTCCGGCATGATACAATTTTGCATATTGATTTTGCATGGCTTGTTTATAGTTCATACTTCCATCCATGGCAGTGTAATGAGCGAGTTTGTTCATTTCGTTTAAACTTAAATTTTTTGCAGCTCTATCGTAATCAGTATCGGGCGGATCTAAACGCAAAAAGGCTTGCTTAAATTGTTCCTTTGTTGGCCATGGATATACCACAGTTTCTTTGAGCAAAATTGTATCCATTTGCATTACCTGAATAATGGAATATTTATTACTTGACAACGTATCCGAAATAATAAACTGCATTTTTTTATATCCCAACGCAGAAAACTCAATAGTATCAAGAGTTTGGGCAACTAACGAGAAAAAACCAAAATAATCGCTTATAGTTCCTCTACTTGTATTCTTTACAATTAAACTTGCGTATGGTATGGAACGTAAACTATCCTCACCAACTACAACACCGGAAAATTGAATTATTTTTTTTGTTAGTGGTGTATATGCAGGTTTTGTTTGCGCAGAGAAGGTTCCAACCGCAAACAGAAACAGTATAAAACTCCAAAAAATACTATTTACCGATTGATTATTTTTAATAATAGATATTTGTTTAAGCAGCATATTTCTAACAGGTTTATTTCTTCGCAAATGTTTTAAACAGAGTAGTTTAATTATGTCTTTAAGTTACAAAAACAATCATTTAGTTAACTTAAAAATATGACATTTAGTATAAATTAGCTTACATTTAGTTATAAATAAAACAAAAATGAAACGTAACTACATCCTACTCATCTTTAGTCTTTATTTCAGTTTCGGACTATTTGCCCAAATACAGATTAACAGCACAGATATGCCAAGTGTAAACGACACCGTACGAACAAGTACGGCATCAACACCTTCGCTAGTTATACCTGATTCTACAGGAATAAACTATCATTGGAATTATGCATCACTTACCCCTTTTAGGCAAAAGCTCGACACTTTTGTTAGTGTTACCTCTACCCCATTTTCTTATCAATTATACTTCAACAACTCTATTGCATTCCCTAATCACAAAGCAGATTTTGCGCTGCCTGTTGCAATCCCAACTCCAACAAACTCAATAGGTTTGTCTGTTAGCAATACTTTTGGGTATTTTAGAAATAAAAACAATAAATTTTCGCAAGTTGGATTTGGATCCACAATTAATAGTGTTCCAACATCTACCAAATACGACTCTATAGATTACATCTACCAATTTCCGCTTGCATACGGCAATAAAGACTCGTGTGTTTCCGTATTTGATGTTACAGTACCTACCTTTTTGTTTTACAAACAACACAAAAAACGAGTAAATGAAGTAGATGGCTGGGGTACTATTACCACACCACTAGGCACATTTCAGTGCATACGTGTAAAATCCACCATGTACATTACAGATAGTATATTTTCAATTATGCTAGGATTTGGCACTAAAACTCCAAGACCAACACAATACGAATACAAATGGCTTACCACAAACGGAATGATTCCGGTGCTACAAGCCAATGCTCAAAAAGCAGGAAACTCGAAAGTAGTAAACTCCGTAATATATAAAGACATATACCGTTCGGCTTTCTTAGCAATGGAAGAACAAGCTATAAACAAAGACTTAACTGTTTATCCTAATCCAGCTCAGGATAAAATTTACATCAATTCGTTTGGCAATGTACCTATTGAAGAATTGTATTTGGTAAACTTAGCTACTAGTCAATTGGTGCAAACCATTCACAAAAACGAGCTGGTATATACTAATAATGCAATTGAATTAACTATTTCATCACTACCTAGAAGTAATTATTTACTAGTGGCAAAAACCAACAACGGGATAGTTTCAGAAATTTTTGTTAAATAGGCTGGTATTATTTTGTGTTGCTCTCTTTAAGAGCGACACAACAACAATTGCAATTCCGCTGCCAAGAATTGCTCCTCCTACAATATCCAATGGATAATGCACTCCGCAATAAATGCGGCTGTAGGAAACAAGCAAAGCCCAAGAAAAAATACCCACTACAAACAGCTTCTTTTTCTTATACGAAAACTCTAACGCTATAAGCGATAAAAATGTAGCAATAGCAAACGTATTGGCAGCATGAGATGACACAAATCCGTACGCGCCACCGCACTTGCCTACCACATGAACCAAGTGAGCAATATCTGCATTATGACACGGGCGGAATCTTAAAAATACATTCTTAAATAGGTGAACAGAAAGTTGGTCGGAAAGCGTTATGGCAAGTGCTACAAAAACGGCTACAATGGCAATGTATTTCCAATTAAATTTTAAAAGCCTGCAAAGCCAATAAAACAAAAGAATATACAAGGGTATCCAGGTAAATTTTTGTGTACAAAAAAGCATTACCAAATCCAACCAATCGGAATTCAATGAATTTAAATAGAGAAAAAGCCGAGTATCAATATTTTCGAGGGATGTAAGCAATTGAATAACGCGTTATGTAAAAATCTAATTAAGTTCTTTCCAGAGAATATCTTTCAACTCTACCAATCCTTTTTGGGTATGAGATGAGAAAAAAACAATGGGAACTTTTTTGTCCTTGAATCGTTTTTTCAAATCCTTTTTTATCTCATCCATCAACTCATCGTCCAACATATCACATTTAGAGATACTTAAAATCCTTTTCTTATCAAGCAATTCGGGATTAAACTGCTCTAATTCGTTTACTAAAATATTATATTCTTTAATAATATCTTTTGCATCGGCAGGAACTAAAAACAACAATACCGAATTACGCTCTATATGACGCAAAAAACGCAATCCTAATCCTTTTCCCTCGTGCGCACCTTCTATAATACCCGGTATATCTGCCATTACAAACGATTTATAATCGCGGTATTGTACAATTCCCAAGTTAGGTACAAGAGTTGTAAACGGATAATTGGCTATTTCAGGCTTGGCAGCGCTCACAACAGAGAGCAATGTAGATTTTCCTGCATTTGGGAAACCCACCAATCCAACATCGGCCAATACTTTCAATTCTAATATTTTCCAATCTTCCCTGCCAGGCTCTCCGGGTTGGGCAAATCGTGGTGTTTGGCGAGTGGAAGTTTTAAAATTATTATTCCCCAATCCTCCTCTGCCTCCGGGAGCTATAATATATTCTTGTCCATCTTCGGTTATTTCAAACTCTACATTGCCTGTTTCAAAATCTTTGGCTATGGTACCCAACGGAACATCTAAAATTACATCCTTGCCTTGAGCGCCCGTTTTTAAGCCACTAGCACCTTTTTCGCCAGGTTCGGCAATAACGTGTTTTCGGTATTTTAAATGCAACAATGTCCAAAGTTGCTTATTGCCGCGTATAATAATATGCCCACCTCTACCACCATCTCCACCATCCGGACCTCCTTTAGCGGTTTGTTTGGAGCGTAAAAAATGCATAGACCCGGCACCACCATTACCAGAACGGCAACAAATTTTAACATAATCAACAAAATTTGAATCGGCCATAACTTTAGTTTCGAGTTTTTTATTCCAAAAGCCAAAGTTAAGAATAAAAAAATTGGTAATGAATAAAGGCTTAAATACCTATATATGCTGCGGTCTATAACAATAGTACGTTTTGATTATTTGTAAAATTGTGTACCTTGAACCCTAAATAGACAGTTGAAAAACACAACTGCCTACAACTAAATATTAGTAAAGCTTTTAGGGGTTTGAATAAGTAAGGAAACCTTACTAATACTAAGTTGGGGTTACCCGTACCAAGACAGATAGTGCGCTTTTTTCAAAAGCTTCTACTGTCTAATTACGGTTGAATAAACGAAACAAACCTTCGCCAATCCATCCATTTTTGGGTAGATTTGCGATATAAAACTTCGGGTATAAACAAGTTAGGGGTAAATTTATAAGACTTACTAAATGACGACACTAAAACTTGACAACAAAATTTTTACGGTAATTATTTTTTTAGTTTTAACCGTAAGTTGTACTTATAACGGACAAGACAACGACACAGGAAAATCAGAGACAAAAAAATTCAATAGTCTTATAGACAGCTTAAACCACAAACTTTACGAATGAAAATTGAAATATTCAACGACCAATGATATCATCTATAACTATAAAGAATGTGGTTCGCATACATTACCTGACGATTTATTTATTGAAGCACCAGACGGAACAATCACGAAATACTTAGAAGTTTTTAAAAACATATTTAGCCACACTGAAAATATTGGTCATTACAATATGATGATGGGCATTGGCGAAGAAATTACAGAAGAAGTTGAGGTATAGATACTATGGATAAAAAGTAGAGTGTTATAGTATGGTTAACTTCGCAACTGCGTTGCGAAGTTAACCATACTTCATTGAATTTCAAAATGTCCAGTTATTTTGCTAATAAACTGGACAAATAAACTATCTTTGCACTACAATAAAAAGAATGAAAACATCTGAATACATAGCATTTACCATAGATAGACTGCCCAAGGGCTATGTATTCACCTATGCCGACTTTGATATCGAGGTGAACCAAAGAGAAGCGGTAATAAAAGCCCTGAATCGTATGGTAGCTTCGGGCAAGATTGCCAAACTATCCAAAGGAAAATACTACAAACCAGAAAATACCCCATTTGGCAGCCTTCAACCCAATCAGGCACAAGTAGTAAAAGATTTGTTGGAAGAAAACGGAAAAACAACCGGTTATCTCACAGGTTACAGCATTTACAACCAATTGGGCTTAACCACACAGGTAAGCAATACCATACAGATAGGCAAAAATCAGGTTCGTCCTAACTTTAAAAGAGAACGCTATACCATTGCTTTTGTAAAACAAAAAAACACCATCACCAAACAGAATATTCCTTTGTTGCAGTTACTGGATGCTATTCGCTCCATCAAAAAAATACCTGATGCCAGTATTGAAGCATCCTGCAAACGTTTCTTAGCCATAATCAAAAACTTTACAGACCAAGAAATCAATACACTGGTTCGGTTGGCTTTGAAATATCCGCCAGCTACAAGGGCATTGTTAGGGGCGTTGTTAGAGCAATTGCAACAAGGCAAAGCAACAGAACCGCTTTTCAAGTCATTGAATCCAATTACCAAGTATAAACTAACAGGTGCAGCGAAAGCATTATCCACCACCGAAAAATGGAACATAATATGAAGTTGCACGAAAACAAAACCTTATTCAGACAAGCGGTTCAGTTTACGGCTGACCAAATGAAAATCCCTGCCATATATGTGGAAAAAGACTATTGGGTTACTTATGCTTTATATACCATTTTCGACAATGATATTGGTAAAGACACAGTTTTTAAAGGCGGAACAGCACTATCCAAATGTTACAATATGATAGAACGCTTTTCGGAAGATATTGATTTGGTAGTATTGAGACGAGAAGGAGAAACAGACAGCAAGTTAAAATCAAAATTAAAAGCAGTAAGCACAGTTGTAGAAGCCGTATTGCCCGAAGTACCTATCGAGGGCGTTACCCATAAAATGGGGATGAATCGAAAAACGGCACATTCCTACAACAAAGAATTTAAAGGCGATTACGGACAAGTAAGAGATGTTATCATTTTGGAATCTACTTGGTTGGGATATTACGAACCATACACGACAAAAAGCATAGTTTCATTTGTTGGTCAAATGATGCTGGATAATAAGCAATCTGATATTGCTAAAGAAAATGGATTACTTCCTTTTGACTTGCTGGCATTAGAAACAATAAGAACCATTTGCGAAAAAGTAATGAGTTTAGTTCGTTTTTCTTATGGCGAGAATCCAATAGATGATTTAAAGAAAAAAATAAGACATACCTACGATTTGCATCAACTACTTAAACAAGATGAGTTCTTAAAGTTCTTTCAATCAACTGCTTTTGATGAAATGCTTTTAAAAGTAGCCAATGATGATGTAGCAAGTTTTAGAAACAATAATAAATGGCTGAATTATCATCCCAATGAAGCACTTATCTTTAAAGACTTAGAAAATATATGGAGTGAGTTGAAAACAATTTATAACGGAGACTTTAAAAATTTGGTCTATGGAGCATTACCCAAAGAAGAAGGCGTTTTGGAAACATTAAAAATGATTCAAGAAAGATTGAAAACAATTTCTTGGACAATAAAAATTGAACCCAAGGAATGAAATTCACCGAAGAAAAATTAGAAAAAGCATTTACCGAGTTGTTGGGGCAAGAAGGATTTTGGAGGACAGCCAACCCCAGTAGGCGCTAAGATTTTCTTAGTGCCTTTTTTTTATAAGCTTTGCTTATTTGAGTAAGTGCTTTGTGCTTCTATTCAAGTTCTGTGCTGGCAGACAGTTTAGTGTTTCGAAATCGGCCCGAACGCAATGCCCACAAAACGTTATCTACTAATAATAAAATAAAGATGTCGTGTATCATATTCGCCAATAACACGAATTATATACGTTCCGTTTTGAAGCAAGGATAAATTTACGGGCAGCGAGATAGTTTCAACTTCCGAATAGCTTGTTTGCAAATGCCTTACAGCATAAGCATCCCAGGCTTGAATGGTTACATTTTGTTTTTTATAGAGCTCTACCTCCACCGTAAAAATTCCGTTCGATGGATTTGGATAAAGCTCTACACGCTTAATCCCATTGTAATTATCTTTTGTAGCAAAAGTAGTATCTGTACGTACAAAACGTATTGTTTTGTTGGTATCTAAGGTGCAATTGGCAAAATAACCAATCATTCCAAAATTAAAAACACCAGTATCGGGCATATACACAATTGGATTAAACATTGTGCCACCAATAATTTGTGCAGCAGCGGGCAAAATCCATTTTACCGAATCGGCTTGCGGAACGCTCAAATCAACCAACACAATAGTGTCTGAACTAAAATTATGTGTACTGGCAATAAACTGCGGAACCGGCAAAGAACTGTAGCCGTTTACTACAGCAGTTCGAGCTTTCAAACAACTCAACGAATCTTTTATAACAACATTGTACGTTCCATAAGCCACATCGGCAAACGTATTTACACTCTGGTAATTTACACCATTGTCTATGGAATACCGGTAAGGAGGAATTCCTCCGGAGGCGTACAATTGAATAGTTCCAACTCTTGTTCCATCGCATGATTGAAAAGTAATAGCAGAATCAACAATATCAGAAGGAATAGAAACAACAACCGTATCGCTACCAAAACATCCACCCGAAGCAGTTGCCGAAACTACGTATGCCGCAGTATTCGCAGTATTTACACTTATACTTGCAGAAGCCGCGCCTGTGCTCCAACTGTAAGACACAGCACCCAACGCGCCAACAGCAGCAGCATTAAGCATTACGGAGGCATTCTTACAAACCAGTGTATCATTCGTTGTTTGAAATGAAATAATTGGCTTATACCCCACATGAATAGAATCGGTGGCAGTGCAGCCATTGTCGGCTCGTGTGGCTACAAGATTATAGATACCAGTGGCGTTTACAGTTGCAGGATTAGCAGAAACAACAGAATTATTCGCGTACCAATCTAACATAGTTTGCGGAGTTATAGAACTACCCAAAAGTTGCAGCGAAGGAAAAGAACAAGTAAGAAAAGCTGAATCCTGCAATGCGTTTAGCAAAGGAGGTATTTTATTTTGCGTAACCTGCAACCACATATCTTTTGCGCAGCCATTTATTCCATTTATTACTTCTACATTATAAGCCCCCTGAACATTTGTTACCAATGGATTTGAGAAAAGAACACCTTGCGCATTTTTCCAGTGAATTGATGCAGCAGGTGCTGAAGAATAAGCCGTTACCGTTGCAGTATCATTTGCGCACGTAATAGTATAAACACTGGTCGTTACAGTAAGTACCGGAAAGCCTTGCACATTGATATCGGGAGCAGCTGCACAACTTTGATTGGCAATGGTAAAAAATACACTGTCCAATAAAAATGAATTCAACTTTGTACCAACGCCTTTGTCCACATTATCAACCAATCCATTTCTATTTACCCAACTTCCCGCACCGGTTCCGGTTACGAGAGACGTAAATATTTTGTAATTCGTTTCGTTTTTATAACGCTCTCCTGCAAAATATTTTACTCGCACACTGTCTATGGGCGCTACAAACTGAGGTGCAATTTTAAAAAAGCGAAACACACTTGTATCTCCTGCCAATTGCTGAGAATGGCTTCTTTCAATTACTACATACCCATGATTATTTTGCGATTGCAAGTGCAACCCTACTCCGGAAATATTGTTTGTAATATCGGGAGCGCTTAGTTGCTTAACGAGTTGTACTTTTCCTGTTAAACCAAATACTCTAGAGGTATCGCGTTCGTTATAAAAATTCCCGGTTGAATCTAAATAAACAGTTTGATTATTGAGTTTAATAAACCCTCGGCTAAAAAATACGGTATCCAACACTTTTATGTTGGCACTAAGAAATACGGTATCGGAAACTTTTACTTCTAACTTGTAAAAGTTAAGCGCATGGCTGCCTCCAACCAAGGAGTTTTTTCCGTTCAACACAAACTTTCCTGCCGAAGAATCGGAAAACTCGTTTACAGAGTTATTTAAAATATTTCCGGACACCTCTACAGTACCTGTATTTACAACATATCCGGTGGTTAAGTTGGTATAACTACCTTTAATGGTTATACGTTCGTTACTATTGGTAATGGTTACGCTGTTGTTTGTAACTGTTACAGGCTGAGCGTTACCAATAAAAGCAATGCAAGTAAAAGAAATAACAATAAATAAAAAAAACCTTACACTCATCTTACGTTTTCATGATGTAAAGTAACACATAAAAAGGTGGGCGGTTTTCGTGCGGCACACCATTAAGACCATCAGAAGCACCATCTCCAGTATTACCAGAAACTGTGTGCGAATGGCTACCTCCGCCAGGATTAGTCATAGGGAGAGAACCATTACTACCCATTGTTGGAGCAATAACATCACCAAAGTCTTTATCAAGAATATCACTACCAACACTATTATGATCATGAGCCCCTCCGGAGATTGTTACCTGACCATTATCTTGCGCATTCGAATTGATAGTATGTTTATGCTTAGGCAATTCGTTGACTGTAAGCGTGTGCGTCTTCTCCCCTCCAATACCATTAGGTCTATTACTACCATCTTTTTGATTATACCTTCCATCCCAAATTCCATTGCCGGGATCAGCTGCTCTTCCATCATAACCAACAACAAACCTTCCTCGCAAGTCAGGCGTTCCATTTTGTCCATCACATTTTACCCACCCTACAGGAACTGAATCTACAACCCCATACCACATCATTATGCTTCCTTTAGGCACTGCACCCATCCCAACAAACGCAGCAGCCGATACGGTGCCAGTGTAGGTACCGGTACTTGCACTAACTGTTTGAGTTTTTACTGTACCAGCTACTTCCAATTTCTCGGAAGGATTGCTAACTCCAATTCCTACATTACCGGAAGTAGCAAGAGTTACATCTGAATTACTTGTAGCATTGGCTCTCCATGGATTAACAAGAATCCATTTGTCAGGATTAGCAATTGTATCGTATTGGCAAAATGCTTGAAGACTCTCATCATACACCAATAAACCGTTTGCAGGGTTATTGATGTTCATACGTTGAATAGAACTCATTCTAGGAATTAACAATCCTCTTTCGTTGGAAGTTATATCTACAATTGAACTTTTGTGTGGATTGGGATTATTGAATCCTACTTGCGAAAAAAATGTAAGACTATGAAGGAAAACAAGAAGTGTTACTAAACTATTTTTACCCATTTTTATTTTTTTAAGAGGGGGCAAAAATGATAAAAAAACAAGTTCAAGTCAAGGCTTGAAGGTAGATTTAGTAATAATAAAACTCGCTGGCAACATTCTTGTACAGCGGCACAATCCACCCAAATCGAAAGCCAATTAATACATCAAAACGCTTGGCGGTATCGGGGCGTCTTAAATCATAATCGTAACTACGTAAACTCTTGGTAAAGCCCTCGGTAAAATCTACCGAAAAAAAGAAATTAGCTATTCTATTTGCACTAAAATAATTATACCCAATACTTTGATTCAACGCCAGACCTCCGGTAGATCTATCATAGCCATTTCGATACTCCTTTGTTAGCGATGGGGTTGCATTTCCAATGTCATCAATACGAATGCGGTGCTGCAAAAAACCTACACCCAATTTTATCATTATACCTGAATTAGGATTAGGTGCTATTTTTTTCCAACTAAACTGCTTGCCCACATATACAAATCCATTCCAACCTCTTTGAAAAAGAGCCACCACCGCAAAAGAACCATTTAGGTTAATATGATTACCATCGACAGTTGTGATGCTATCCAACATTCCTACTTCTTTAATATTTCTGCCAAACAAATAATTTAGGTTTGCGCCAAATAAAAAGTTCTGCTTGGTTTTAAAAAAATATTCCCCGGAGGCATTCATATTATTTCCAAACCGCACTGCCATATCGCCCTTAGGAATTTGATACGCAAACGAAATAGCTACATTAGAAAATGCAATGGATGAATCTTTTAGCGACTGCGAAAAAGCAACAGAACCGCTAATCACAACCCAAAACAACAAAACACTTTTTCTCACATCCATTTTCACTTATATCTAATTAGGCATGTACAACATATTCCTTAACCCAACTTTGGTCAATTGGTAACAACCAAGATTTTTCAAATTCTTGCTTTGTGGTAATTGCGTTGTTAAATACTTGAATAGCTGAAAAATCAGCAGCATCCGACAATTCAGCAAGGTTATTGAAATTTATTATTTTAATTTGTTCATCAGCGGTTTTATAGGCAACCAACATTCTATTAAATAAATTTACGTGGAATTTACCTTCCAATTGTTTCATAAACGCAACCGACTTATCAATACCACACCCACTAGCTCCAGCAGCTGTTTCGTCAAGCAGTAAAACAATAAATCTATTGTAAATAACTTCCAATTCTGCTTTCATTTTAGCTCCGTGCGATGTCCACGAATCTATAAACGCTATCGACATGTCTTTTATTGCAGCAATTTCAGATTCATTAAACTCTTTATCTGCCATATAAACCCAAGCACGGGCAGTTGATGGCATGTTATTAAAATACGAAGTGTGCATAATTATATACTTAAGTTATCTTGGATATTCTACTCGCACATGATACATATTCATCAGGCGTTTTTTGAATATCTTTTTTATTTGGGTAATGTCTCTAAACGTAATATTCGCATTCATAAACTGATTCTGTTCTATCTGTCTGTTTAAAACAGTTTCAACCAAATTGCTTATGCTTTCGGCATCGTATGTTTTCAAACTTCTAGAGGCTGCTTCTACAGAATCCGTCATCATTAGTACAGCAGTTTCTTTCGAAAAAGGAATGGGGCCCGGATATTGAAACTTTGTTTGATCTACTTCTGTTTCGGGATTAAGTTCTTTGAAATTTCTATAAAAATACCAAGTAAACGTAGTTCCGTGGTGTGTTCTAATAAAATCAATAATTTGATCGGGCAGCTTATATTTTTTTGCCTTCTCTACTCCTTTTACCACATGACTTATAATAATATCAGCACTTTCATCGTGACTTAAATCTTCGTGTGGATTAACTCCTGTAGCTTGATTTTCAATAAAAAAAAGTGGCATATCAGTTTTACCAACATCATGATATAGCGCACCAACTCTAACCAGCAAAGCATTACCTCCAATAGCATAAATTATTTCTTCGGCCAAATTGGCAACCTGCAACGAATGTTGAAATGTGCCGGGCGCTTTCATAGACAACTCTCGCAACAACGGATGGTTAGTATCTGTAAGCTCCATCAACGAAACATCAGAAGTAAAGCCAAATAGTTTTTCGAAAATAAAAATTAACGGATATGACAATAGTGTTAACAATGCACTTACTCCAAATCGAGTAAAATCGCTCATTTGTAGCGAAATAAAAGTGGCTTCGTGAATTAACTTAAGAGCTATGTACGCCAATGCGTAGGCAGCAAAAATAAATGCAGCCGCAATAAAAATTTGCGAACGGCTACGCATATTTACAATACTAAAAATGGAAATAATACCGGCTATCAACTGTAAAAACAAATATTCAAATTGAGAAGTTGCAAACAAGCACATGATTAGTATTGTTACCAAATGCGTAAACAATGCCACACGGGTGTCGTAAAATGCTCTGATGATTACAGGCACGATACAGAAAGGGAGCATGTAAATACTTATTTTGTTTCCTTCGGTAACCAAGGATGTGCAAACTGCAATTGAAGAAATCAATAATAACAAAAACGCAATTTTTGCATTATCCTCAAAAATATCTTTTCTAAATAGCGCAAGAAAAATAAGTAAAATTGAAATGCTCGAAATTACAATTACAAGCTGCCCAAGAAGAACTGCCAAATAACCTGCTTGACCGCCTACTTGCTGCTCAAACTCTATTTTCAACGATTCTAAAATTTGAATTTTCTTAGCATCAACAATATCTCCTTTGTTTACAATACTTTGATTTTTTTGAACCAAATCGTATTTTGGAGATATTTCGTTAAGCAATTTATCTCTCAATTCATTAGTTCTTTTCTCGTCATACGTAATATTCTGAATCAAAATATTACCAACCATACGAGACAACAATTGTGCATCTACATTAGATGACTTCAATGCTGTTTGTACAATAAAGTCTTCGGCCTTATCAAACGTGTAAAATACACCCAACTCACGTTCTTCAACTACACCATCTCTATCCAATAGAACTTCAAAATCACTGCCTTTGTTTTGAATAGCCTCGGTTGACTCAATAATGCCATACGAATACAATGTATCTATTATAGCAACTCCTAATTTGTAAGTATTGTACTTGACAGAACCACCCTTTGACAAAACCTCTAATTCAATTATGCTTTTCGCATCATTCGATTTATACAATTCAGAATCTATCCAATGTTCGTCAATACTATCTCTAAATTGGTCTAAAATTCGTTGCTTTATTTTTGAATTGTATAAAAAAAATGGTTTTACCAATTTCTTAACATCTGCTTGCTCATCGGCCAACTGCTGTGTGTTTTTTTTAATCGAAAAATCAAATGGAGCAATTAAATTTTCATATTGCCATGGCTTACCATTAATATTGGCCAACTCGTACCTAAATCGAGCTTCTTTAGGAAGCGAATAGGTAATAATAAACACGGCAAAAGAAAACAGAAAAAACTTGTAAATAAACGCATGTTTATTCCTTAGAAAATGAAAAAATGCAACTAGTTTTTTTAGCACAAATTTGAGTTGTAGTATATATAAAAATAACGATTCATTTGATTGTTTTGGTCTTAGTTTGAAAATTCTTTTGACACACCCATTTTTTCATACCAAAAAGCAATACAAAAAAGAGAGGCACATTCATAATATTCATTAAATTAGCACTACACAAAAGTTATAGCATTATGCAAGAAGTATATATCGTTTCAGCCGTTAGAACTCCAATAGGTTCATTCAACGGAGTGTTAGCAAGCCTTTCGGCAACAAAACTAGGCGCAGCTGCCATAAAATCAGCATTAGAGCGCATTAAATTAGACCCAAAAGAAGTTAATGAAGTATTGATGGGGAATGTGCTTCAAGCCAACGTTGGTCAAGCACCTGCCAGACAAGCTGCTATTTTCGCAGGATTGCCGAATACTGTGCACTGCACCACTATTAATAAAGTATGTGCGTCCGGCATGAAATCAATCATGTTGGGAGCTCAATCGATTATGCTTGGCGATAATGATGTAGTAGTTGCAGGAGGAATGGAAAACATGTCGCAAGTTCCGTATTATTTAGATGCCGCAAGAAACGGATACAGACTTGGCAATGGAACAATCATTGATGGATTGGTAAAAGATGGCTTGACGGATGTGTACAACAACTACCATATGGGAAATGCAGCAGAGTTGTGTGCTAAAGAATGCAACATATCGAGAGAAGAACAAGATGCCTACGCCATAGAATCATACAAACGCTCGGCTGCAGCATGGAGTGCAGGCAAATTTGCCAATGAAATTGCAGCGGTAGAAATTCCGCAAAAAAAGGGAGATGCACTTGTAGTAAAAGAAGACGAAGAATATAAAAATGTAAAATTTGAAAAACTACCGGAATTAAGACCTGTATTTCAAAAAGACGGAACAGTAACTGCCGCAAATGCATCTACGCTAAACGATGGAGCTGCTGCCTTAATACTAATGAGCAAAGCAAAAGCAGACAAATTAGGAATAAAGCCGCTTGCAATTATAAGAGGATATGCCGATGCAGAACAAGCTCCGGAATGGTTTACAACAGCGCCTTCAAAAGCATTGCCTAGAGCAATTGCCAAAGCAGGATTGAAACCATCCGACATTGATTTTTATGAAATAAATGAAGCATTCTCCGTTGTATCTATTGCAAACAATAAAGAACTAAATCTAGACCCTAAAAAAGTAAATATAAATGGCGGTGCTGTTTCATTAGGACATCCGCTTGGTGCATCAGGCGCTAGAATTGTTGTAACATTATTAAATGTATTAAAGCAAAACAATGCTAAATACGGTGCTGCAGGTATTTGTAATGGTGGTGGTGGCGCTAGCGCATTGGTTATAGAAAATGTTTAACTGAAATTGGAAATTAAGAATGTAGCATAAAAAATTAGTAAAAACAGTTCTTCATTTTCAATTTTTAATTTATAATTTTTTTACGTGTTCGGAATTTGTAAACTGTCTGTAGTTCCTTGTAAAGCAGAACCATCGCACAAAAGCGAAATGGTGACACAATTGCTTTTTGGAGAAACGTACCAGGTACTTAAGGAAGAAGAAGATTGGATACACATAAAAATTACCTTTGATAACTATGAATGCTGGATTCATAAAAAACAACATACTGCCATTACTACTGAAATAGCCGAACAAATTGCACAATCTCCGCTAACTATTGTTTCTGAACTAATTCAACCTATAAGTTGCGGAATTGCATCTATGCCTATAACAGCAGGATGTTCGCTGCCTTTAGTAAAAGGAAAAGATTTTAAAATTGCTGATACCGAATACCAATACGAAGGCGCTTTTAAACGAATTGATTTTAGCTCTCCTAAAAAAAAGGAAGTTGTTGAGTATGCCTATCTTTTTTTAAATTCTCCTTATTTGTGGGGCGGTAAAAGTCCTTTTGGAATTGACTGCTCTGGCTTTACGCAATTGGTATATAAACTGTCGGGATACAAACTGCCCAGAGATGCATACCAACAAGCAGAACTAGGAACCCCGCTAAGCTTTGTAGATGAAGGAGAGCCGGGCGACTTAGCCTTTTTTGATAATACAGAAGGCAAAATTACACATGTAGGCATTTTGCTAAAAAACAATAAAATAATTCATTCTTCCGGCTATGTTCGCATAGATAATCTTGACCATCAAGGTATCTTTAACAAAGAACTTGGAAAATATACACACAACCTGCGTGTACTAAAACGGCTTTTTTAATAAATGAGCAGCAAAACAAAGAAATCCCCTGCTGTACAAATACCAAGTACTCAAAAAAAAATAGGTGCAGTTTGGTTGGGTCTTTTGTTAGTAATTACATTTTTCACTTATTACCCTTCTCTACAAAACAATTTTCTTACCAATTGGGATGACCATCAATACGTACTAAACAATGATGACATCAAACAATTAAATTCAACGAACATTAAAAAAATGTTTACCAATTATTACATTGGAAACTATCAGCCCATTACTATTTTATCTTATGCACTAGACTATCATTTTTGGCAATTAAATCCGAAAGGATATAAAACAATAAATCTGCTATTTCATTTGCTTAATACGCTTTTAGTTTTCCAAATTGTAAACAGCATAAGTAAGCAAAAAAACATTTCGATTATTACAGCAGCGGTCTTTGCGCTGCATCCAATGCATGTAGAGTCGGTTGCGTGGATTTCGGAACGCAAAGATGTACTCTACTCGTTTTTCTATTTACTCTCCATTAAATTTTATTTATCCTATCTCAATACAAAAAAAATAATACAATTTATTTATGTACTTCTATTCTTTGTACTATCTATATTAAGCAAATCGGCAGCAATTACTCTTCCATTGGTATTAGCTTGTATTACGTGGTATCAGCAAAAAGAAAAACATTCTTTAAAAAATTATTTACCTATTGTACTGCTACTTCTTATTTCTATTGTATTTGGAGTTGTAGCAATCGATTCGCAAAAAGAAGCAGGTGCTACCAACATGGGGCCTCCATTTCCTATAACAGACCGACCTTTTCTTATTGCATACGCAATTCTTTTTTATGTAGTAAAATTTATTGCTCCAATTAATTTATGTGCAATGTATTATTACCCTGCCAAAGCAGATGGATTATTACCCGTGGAATATTACATTTCTGCACTCGCACTTATAGCACTTGGATGGTATATCTACAAAATAAAATTTCTAAAAAAAGAAATCCTGTTCGGCTTGCTATTTTTTCTGTTTTCCATATCGCTTACTATTCAATTAATTCCGATAGGGCGAACCATTGCAGCAGATAGATACTCGTATATACCCTTTATTGGACTTGGTTTTATTGTTGGCAACTTGTATCAACATTTTATAAAGAAAAAAATAATAGGATATGTAATAGCAGTTATTTTCCTTGTATTTACAGGTCTTACCTACCAACAAACGATGTTATGGAAAGATGTTACTGTATTGTTTTCGGATGTAATTAAAAAAAATCCGGAAGTAGCACATCCTTATTGGGTAAGAGCAGCGGTTGAAAGTGAGCTAAAACAATACGATGCGGCAATGAAAGATTTTAATGAAGGCATTAAATACGACTCCACTTTTGCAGAAGCATTTAATAATAGAGGCAACATTAGCTACAATTTAAAAGACTATGAAACTGCCATAAAAGATTATAGCAAAGCCATTGCCTTAGACTCAAACTATCAATTACCCTACAACAATAGAGCTTCCTGCAAAAGAAATATGAAAGATTATAAGGGAGCAATTGAAGATTACACCAAAGCCATAGAAAACGACAGCACCTTTTTTGTTGGGCTACACAACAGAGGATTGGTAAAATACACTCTACAAGATTACGAAGGAGCAATAAAAGATTTTGATAGAACCATTCAACTAAAACCAGATTATGCCGATGCTTATTCCAACAGAGGCGTGTCTTACTACTATTTAAAAAACTATCCGCTTGCGCTTGAAAATTACAATAAAGCAATTGAGCTGAATCCTAATTATAGCGAAGCATATAGCAACCGCGCTGCTGTAAAATATTACACAAACGACCTAAAAGGGGCTTGTGATGATTGGGGAAAAGCATTGCAATTAAACTTTTCCGGGGCTAAACAAATGTTAGACACATACTGTAAATAAAATGGAAATAATTATAATCATCCTACTACTA
The DNA here is from genome assembly GCA_017303975.1 of Bacteroidota bacterium. Taxonomy (NCBI): domain Bacteria; kingdom Pseudomonadati; phylum Bacteroidota; species Bacteroidota bacterium. The sequence goes on along the minus strand of JAFLBG010000030.1, from coordinate 17,254 downwards.
CTTACAATCAACATCATTGTTATTTACAAAAACAACCATAGAAAAAGAAAGTATGGATTATATCCTACTATTGTATTCTTTGTTCTATTTGTCAGTTATATTGGGTATTACATTCTACCATACAAAATGGCAGTAGATAAAAAAGAAAGCATTTACAAAACAAAATTAAAGACAACAAAGAATAAAAAAACCGGAGAGTTTTCATCAAACATTTATGCGCTTAATCAAGAAGATTCTCAACTAAAAACACATATTACCATTTTAGATTATTTAATTAAATCGGTTTGGTTACAATCGTGCTTGGCTATTATACTATCGCTTTGGGGAATTATAAATATTGCCGGCAGAAATGCATATTACACAAAAATAATCGCGCTGCATTCAATACTACTGTGCTGCACGTTTTTGATTGACTACACGCATCATTTTACAAAAGGATTTTAGAACTACATTTTTGATACTATCTTAAATTCAGTTCTTCGGTTTTTAGCTCTATTACTATCGCTGTTGTTATCTACTTTAGGTTTTGCGTCTCCATATCCTTTATAAATAATTCGAGTAGAATCAACAGCTTTTTTCACTAAATACTCAGATACAGATTTAGCACGATTCTCCGACAATTGCTGATTCGCTTTCTTATCACCCACATTGTCGGTATGTCCGCTGATTTCAATTTTCAAATTTTTATTCCTATTCATAAACGCTACTAACTTGTCTAACTCCACAACAGATTCAGGCTTTAAATCAAATTTCCCTGTTTCAAAAAAAACATTCTTCAACTCAACAGACATGCCGGTATCAATAGGTTGCAAAGGTACATCCATTTGAAAAGGCTTGCTGATATCCGCCATCACATCCTTTAACGAAAAATTTTCGGAGTAAAACAAATACCCGTTTTTAGAAACATTCAACGCATAATTTTTATTTGCGGTTAAGCAAACTAAAAATTCACCGTTACCCATATTTGACTCTGACTCTAAAACGATTTTAGAAGTTGACAAATCAACCAACTCAAACAATGCACTAACAGGCTTTTTTGTTCTGCTATCAAAAACCTTACCTTTTACATACGTTAAATTCTCGGGGCGAATTTTATCATACAATTCAAATTGATACAAATCTAAACCACCCTTCCCTCCTTCTCTTCCGGAAGCAAAATAAGCCAGCTTACCATCGGGTCCTACCAACAAACTATTCTCATCACTGTAGGTATTTATTGGATAACCCAAATTAATGGGTGTGGACCACTTGCCGTCTGCAAGCTTACGAGAAACATAAATATCCATACCTCCCATTCCTGGATGTCCATTAGAAGCAAAGTATAGCGTTTGATTATCCGGGTGAATAAAAACAGACTCTTCTCTTTCAGGTGAATTGATGGTGGCGCCAAGAGAAAGTGGCGTACTCCAAGTGCCATCTGCTTTTAGTTCACACACATAAATATCTTGATTTTTTATTCCTTCGCGAGTAACTGTTCCTCTTACAAAATAAAGTGTTTTACCATCGGAAGAAAAACAAGGCTGCGTCTCCCAATTTCGAGTGTTGATTGGAGCGCCCATATTCATTGGCTTTGTCCACTTCTCTCCTACTTTACGAGAAAAATACAAATCGCAACTACCTGCGCCATCCGGCCTGTTACAAGCAGCAAAAATCAATATTTGCCCGTCTGCCGAAATTGTAGGAGCTCCTTCGTTATCGAGCGTGTTTATAGGTGTTCCTATTGGCAAAGCCTGCTGCCAGCCGGATTCATTCTTCTTACTTACAAAAAAATCTTCTTGATAACCCGCAGGAGCTGTTGCGTCTTTTAAGTTTCTTGTAAACAAAAAAGTTTTTCCATCGGCAGTAATAGAAGGAAAATATTCGTGATCGATAGTATTAATAGCACCTTCTAAATTAATTGGATTAAAAGGAACCGGAGATCTCATTGCCTGAATAGCAAAATCGCAATCCAAAAGATACTTTTCGGAAGTACCTTTAAACACTTCGTTGACATTAGGGAATTTCAAAAATTTTTCTAAAAAAAGTTTGCACTTTTCGTATTGTCCCATATTAATAGCAATAGCACCTGCAGTATAATACGCATTGGGATAGTAATTGGGGTTTACACCAAAGCTTCTTTCGTACAACTCCAACGCTTTATCAAGTTTCCTGCTATCTACATACGCATCTGCAATTAGGTAATAAGGCTCCATAAAATTCGGATCCTTCTCTATTGCCTTGTATGCTTCCGATATGGTTTTCTCATTGTCTCGAGCATCAAAATATTTTGTTGCGCTTTCGTAGTATTTAATTGCCTTTGAGCTGGTGGTAGAATATTTTGGAGGTATTTGCGCCAATACACTATTACCTATAAAGAAAATTAGTATAAAATGTAAAAATAGTTTTCTCATAATTTGATTTATAACACCTCCCTAACCCTCCTCAAGGAGGGAATTAAAAGGTTATGGTATGTTAATATATTTATGTGTTTGTAAAGACAATTGCCATTTAGGATTTTGCTGAATATACTCAATAATCAAAGGCAATACTTTATCTTTTTTATCCCACTCGGGTTGCAAATACAGTTTACAATTTCCACCTACACGTTTTGCATTTTCCTCTGCCCATTTAAAATCATCTTTATTAAACACTATAATTTTCAGCTCGTTTGCTTTGTCAAATAAAGGAGGTAATGGTTGTTTAAATTTCTTGGGCGATAAACAAATCCAATTATACACTCCGGAAATAGCATGTGCTCCGGATGTTTCTAAATTGACTACAAGTCCTTTATCTTGCAACAGTTTAGTTAAAAGTGTTAAATCATGCATTAATGGCTCTCCTCCGGTAATTACAACAATATTAGTGCCAGATTTAACGGCATCCTCTACTAAATCAGTAATTGCCACGTTAGGATGCAAACTACTATCCCAACTTTCTTTTACATCGCACCAATGACAGCCGACATCACAGCCACCCAATCTTATAAAATAAGCAGCATTGCCCGAATAAAATCCTTCTCCCTGCAACGTATAAAAACGCTCCATTACAGGCAATGTATGAGTAGCTAAAATCTCTTTATCCATAAGATGCACTAAAATACATAGTAAATATTTATTTTTATGCTTACAAGTTGTTTTATTTACATCAAAATTCAATATCAGATTACATGTCTGCCAATAAGAAAGTACAAAAAAACACAGCAAAAAAAACAACTCCATCAAATACTTTACCATGGAAAAATAGCGTAATTGCAGGCATCCTATTTATTTGTGCATTTTTACTTTATGGAAATACATTAGGACATGATTACGCCTTGGATGACGACATTTACACACGTAAGAATACCTATATCCAACAAGGTTTTTCAGCTTTATCAGATATATTCAACAAAGGATCTTTACATGGCTTCAATGGGTTTAACGATGCACAATATCGTCCCATTGCCTTATTAAATTTTATGATTGAAGTGCAGCTATTCGGCTTGAATCCGCACGTTTCTCATTTTTTTAATATTGTATTTTATGGCATTACCTGTGTATTTGTTTTTTTATTTCTCCTTAAACTAACCAACGAAAAATTTACACCATTAATGGCTCTTACGGGGGCGCTACTTTTTACATTTCATCCGATACATACCGAAGTAGTTGCAAACATTAAGAGTAGAGATGAATTGCTAAGCTTTATGTTTGGTGTAATTTCCTTTTATTATGTATTCAAGTACTTAACAACTCAGAAAAAAAACAATTACATTTTATCCATTTTATTCTTTGGATTAGCTTGTTTTAGTAAGGAAACCGGGCTTATGTTTGGCATTATCATAGCGATATTATTATTCTTTTTTTCTACAAAAACAATTGCAGAAATAATTAAAACCTCGCTGCCATATATAGGTATAATGTTTCTATACGTCATTATACGTTCTCAAGTTATGACAAGCATTACGTTTAATGAAAAAATAATTGTAATGAATAACGCACTCATGGCTGCAAAAACACCTATGGAAATGTTTGCAACGAACATGGTTCATTTGGGAAAATATTTATTTATGCTATTTATTCCATACCCACTTAGTTGGGACTATTCATACAATCAAATTACATTGGTTAATTTTTCAGACTGGAAAGCCTTGTTATCATTAACTACATACATTGGATTAATTATTTATTCCGCTGTAAATTTTTTCAAAAAGGATTTCTTGGCATTTAGTTTTGTTTTTTTCTTTTTGACTCTATTTCTTGTTTCCAACTTGGCAGTTAAAATTGGTGCAACCTTTGGCGAACGATTTTTATTTGCACCATCATTAGCTTTTTGCTTCGCATTTCCGCTTTTAGTAAGCCAAATAAATAAAAATGTATTTCAGAAAAGCTCCAAAACACTTATTCTTATTATCCCAATTCTATTAATTTATTCTTCTATTACAATACCTAGAAACAAAGTTTGGAAAAACAATTTTGAACTGTTTAAATCAGGTGTTATCACTTCTCCCAATAGCGCCAGAGCACAGTTCTCCTTAGCCAGTGAATACCGGACACAAGCGGAAATAAGCACTAATCCGCAAGAGAAAGCAGCTTTTTATGGAAAATCTGTTGAGTACTTTAAAAATGGATTGAAGATATACGACAAAGACCCCGATGCATACTACAACCTAGGAGTTAGCTATTACGGCATGGGCGATTTTGCAAATGCAAAAGAAGTGTATTTAAAAACATTGGAACTAAATCCAAAATACACCAACGCACTAAACAATTTGGGCGTAATAAGTTTTAATGCAAAAGACTACGACAAAGCACTGGAATATTTTCTTAAAGTAGAAGCTTTAGACAAAAATCACTCTGACGCCATTGCCAATATTGGCGCTAGTTACCACAATAAAGGTGACTTGAAAAATGCTATTTTGTTTTACGAAAAAGCGCTTAAAATAAAACCAAGTGCACTAAATGTATATGACAACGCTATCATGGCTTGCCAAAAGAATGGGAACAAAGAAAAAGAGATATACTTTACACAATTAAAGCAAAAACACTCCCCAATAAAATAAATTAATAGGAACAGGCCTATTGCTAGCATGAAAAAGTTTTTTCATAAAATATTCAAATTTTTACTCAAACTGTTTCTTGGGTTTCTCATCCTAAGCATACTTTCCGTTATTTTGTTTCGCTTTGTACCGGTACCATTCACTCCATTAATGCTTATTCGTTGTGTTGAGCAAATTACAGAAGGAAAAGAGCTGCGATTAAAAAAAGATTGGGTTTCGTTTGACAAAATCCCTAATAATTTGCAATTAGCCGTAGTTTGTTCTGAAGATCAAAATTTTTTAAAGCACAATGGCTTTGACTTTGAAGCCATTGAAAAAGCAATGAAACACAACGAGAAGCATAAGAAAAAAAGAGGCGCAAGTACCATTAGCCAACAAACAGCAAAGAACGTTTTTCTTTGGCCCGGCAGAAGTTGGATACGTAAAGGATTAGAAGTGTATTTTACTTTTCTTATTGAATTATGTTGGAATAAGCAACGCATCATGGAAGTATATTTAAACATAATTGAAATGGGCGATGGCGTATATGGTGCGCAGGCTACTGCAAAATATTTTTTCAAAAAAGATGCCCATAAACTTAGCAGAACAGAATCGGCACTTATTGCAGCTGTATTGCCCAATCCAAGAAAATTTTCAATCAAAGCGCCATCGGGCTATGTAAGAGGTCGTCAAAACTTTGTTTTAGAACAAATGAGCCTTTGGGGTGGGATTTTACGATATCAGGAAGTTGGAACTAAATAAGGCTACAATTCCTTCTAAATTCAATATATTTAATAGATTTGTAAGGTATTTAGTATCAAACAAATGAACATACTCATTCAATCTGCAACCATAATTGATGCACAATCTCCATTTAATGGCAAACAAGTAGATATACTCGTTAAAAACGGAGTAATTGAACAACTAAAAAAGGGTATTAAGGCTGATAAAAACACAAAAGTAATTTCAGCTAAAAATTTGCACGTATCAGCCGGATGGTTTGATATGCAAGCTAACTTATGCGACCCCGGGTTTGAATACAAAGAAGATATTAACTCCGGCATACAATCTGCTGCACAAGGCGGATTTACGCATGTAGCGGTTATGCCATCTACCAATCCCACACTTTCTTCTAAAGCTCAAATTGAATACGTATTAAACAAAGCAAAAGGAAAAATTGTAGCTATCCTGCCTATAGGTTCAATTTCAGAAAACCAGGAAGGAAAGGACATTGCAGAACTATACGACATGCACCAATCTGGCGCTATTGCTTTTAGTGACGACAAAAAATCTATGAAAAATTCCGGATTACTAATTCGTGCACTACAATATGCTCAACTGTTTAAAGGATCAATTATTACCTACTGCAACGACAGTACAATTGCACACGATGGCAAAATGAATGAAAGTGCAACAAGCACCTCCCTTGGTTTAAAAGGCTTACCAGCACTTGCAGAAGAAGTAATTGTACAACGAAATATTGCAATTGCAGAATACTGTAACGCTGCGCTTCATATTGGTCCGATATCTACAAAAAAATCAGTGGAACAAATTAAAGAAGCTAAAAAGAAAAAATTAAAAATAACGGCATCTGTAAATGCTTATAATTTATTGTTAGACGATTCAAACCTTACAGATTTCAATACAAACTGCAAAGTGCTTCCTCCTCTAAGAAGCAAAGAAGATATAGCAGCACTAAAAAAAGGAATTGCTGAAGGAACAATCAACTGCATTACCAGCGACCATTCTCCAGAAGACACAGAAAGCAAAAATGTAGAATTTGACATGGCAGCATTTGGAATGATTGGTTTAGAAACTGCATTTGCAGTAAGCAACACCGCTTTAGGCAAAGAAAATTTATCGCAATTAATCAATGCAATAACTGTTCAACCAAGAGCAATAACAAATCAAGCACCTGTAACAATTTCAGAAAAATCATTGGCTTGCCTAACACTATTCGACCCTTCAGCCGAATGGACTGTAGAAGAAAAAAACATAAAATCGAAATCGAAAAACACTCCGTTTATTGGAGCAAAATTAACAGGGAAAGTAATTGGGATTATAAATAATAATCAAGTGCATTTAAATAGCTAGAATCATGTCAGTACATAAAGAAGTAAAAAAAGTAACCACAAACGTATTGCAAGAAATGAAACGCAGTGGCGAAAAAATTTCAATGCTCACATCATACGATTATTCTTTGGCAAAAATTGTAGATAGTGCAGGTATTGATGTAATACTTGTAGGAGATTCTGCATCCAATGTAATGGCTGGGCACGAAACCACATTGCCCATTACCTTAGATCAAATGATATACCACGCATCTTCTGTAGTAAGAGCAATAGACAGAGCACTGATTGTAGTTGACTTACCATTTGGTTCGTATCAAGGGAATTCGAAAGAAGCATTAAATTCAGCTATTCGAATTATGAAAGAATCTGGGGTACATGCTGTAAAACTAGAAGGTGGAGAAGAAATAAAAGAGTCTATTTCACGCATTTTATCTGCCGGAATACCTGTAATGGGGCATTTGGGGCTTACCCCGCAATCAATTTATAAATTTGGTACTTACACTGTTCGTGCACAAGAAAACGAAGAAGCTGAAAAACTTATACAAGACGCGTTAATCCTTGAAAGTATAGGGTGTTTTGCTGTGGTACTAGAAAAAATTCCGGCCAAACTAGCTGAAGCTGTTGCAAAAAAAATATCTATCCCTGTTATAGGAATTGGTGCAGGTGGCGGGGTGGATGGACAAGTGTTAGTGTTACACGACATGTTAGGAATTAACAAAGAATTCAGTCCTCGTTTTTTACGCAGGTACTTAAACCTATACGACCAAATACAAGGCGCTGTTTCCAATTATATCAAAGACGTGAAAACTAAAGATTTTCCTAACAAAAACGAGCAGTATTAAACCATAAATAAATGGTATAAACTTGTAAGGCGAATCCTATTTTTAATAAAATAAAAGAACCCATTCTGGAATTATTCTGTTTATTTTCATTTTCAATCATTAATTCAAAACATCTACATTCTAAAAGTAAATTCACTGAATGAAAAAAACAGTTGTTTTATACAATCCATATGCGGTGTTTTACACAATGCCTTTAGCGCTTATAGCAGTTGGCTCTTATTTAAATCCAGATAAATACAACATCGAAATTATAGATGCGCGATTAGAGAAAAATCCACTTGAAAAAATAAAAACGGCACTATCCAACAATGGAATTTGCTTTGCAACAACTGTTTTAACGGGTGCTCCAATAAAAGACGCTCAAAAAATATCACGTGAAGTAAAAAAATTATTTCCAAAAATTCCGGTAGTATGGGGTGGCTGGCATCCATCGTTATTTCCAGAGCAAACACTTCATGATGATGCAATAGATATCGTGGTAAAAGGTCAAGGAGAAATTACTTTTAAAGAACTATTAGAACGTCTGGAGACACATTCTAGCTTGGAAGGATTGCAAGGAATTAGCTTTAAAAATCAAGAAAACAAAGTCATTTCTAATGACGAAAGAGTAATGCTAGATATCAATCAATTTCCTGCTTTTAATTATGAATTAATTGATGTTCCTTCTTACATGAAATTAAGTGGAAGAAAACAAATTGATTACATTTCTTCTCAAGGCTGCAGATTTAGATGTTCGTTTTGTGCTGACCCATTTATGTACAAAAGAGGATGGTATGGCTTTAGTGCAGAACGGATGGTCAATGAAATTGAAGAACTTTGGAAAAAATACAAATTTGAGCATGTCCATTTTCAAGATGAAACATTTTTCACCAACAGTAAAAGAGTTAAAGCTATAGCAGAAGAATTTATTAAGAGGAAGCTACCCATTACCTGGTTTGGAACTATGCGTGCCGACCAAGGAGTTAGATTAGAAGATGATGTTTGGGAGCTTTGTAAAAAATCGGGATTAGAAAAAGTAATGATAGGAATGGAAGCTGGCTCTCAGGAAATGTTGAATTGGATGCAAAAAGATATTAAACTAGAACAGGTTTTTGATTCAGCTACTAAATGCATTAAATATGATATTGGAATTAATTTCAGTATCATAATTGGCTTCCCTGGCGAGAAAGAAGAAAGCATGAATGCCACCATGAATATGGTTAAAGAGTTAAGAAAAATGAGTAGTAAGTTTAATATGGGTATTTTTTATTTTAAACCATACCCTGGTAATAAAATTGCAGATGAATTACTAGCTAAAGGTTTTAATTTTGCCACTACACTCGAAGAATGGAGTAATTTTGACTACGTAAGCACCCCAAAAAGTGAATGGATACGTGATGAAAAAATTAAGGAAATAGAAAATTTTAAGTTTTACCAACAATTAGCTTATACTAAAAGAAAAATTCCCGTTTTGAAAAACATTGCCAGATGGAGAATAAATAATAACATATATACATTCCCATTAGAAAAAAAATTGAAGGAATGGATTATGCCAACGCCTAAAATGGCATAAAAACACTTAAATCTGAATTACGAAAGAGGTTAATCATTACATTTTAAACCAAAAAAACTTCTCGAAACAAGTAGATTAACTCTATGTTCTAATAAGTCATAAATGTAGTATTAGACTTTATGCGTTTGTGCCTAGCTTTCTTTTGACGCTTTGTTCCACAAGCAGATTTTGCTCTAGTACAAGATTCAAACAAAACCATTTCTCCAACTACGAATAAGGAAAGAATTAATGTATTGTAGGTAATGAATTCTCTAAAGTGGCGCATACAATAATTATTGATTACGAAACTAAATTTAGCTTAAATACCTCGGAAAGTAAAATCAATTTTTAAACATTCTTATAAACTGATCGGCTACTTCATTGCCAACTAAGCTACCCAAGGCTACACCCATTCCACCCATTCGAACTGCACAAAACACATTAGGATAGACCGCCTTAATAATATAACTTTTATCGCTTTCCATTCCCATAATACCACTCCAACGCATATCTATCTCATACTTTGCTTTAGGCAATATACAATCACGCAGAAGCTGTTCTAATTTATTTTGAATGGCATCTGTAAGTCCCATTTCGTAAGTTGTTTCGCCTTTTTTATCCAAATTTCGGCCTCCGCCAAGTAACACTCTATTGCCTACATTTCTAAAGTAATAATAGCCTTCATCAAAATGGAAAGAACCTGACAGCTTTAATTTTTCAATTGGCTTAGTAATTAACACCTGTGCTCTGGCAGGATTAACCGCAAGACTGGGTATTAACTGCTTGGCAAAACCATTCGTTGCCACAATTACACCTTTCGCCTTTAGCTGAAAACTAGAATTAGCAGTGTCCAACACTACCTCTTTATCATTAGATTGTATGCAGTTGATAGAAATACCATTTAAAATTTTCACACCTAGCCCAACTGCCTTTTCAATCAAGGATTCCATCATTAATCCGGTATCAATTTGCGCCTCAAATTTATTGGCAATTAAATGAGAGAAATTTGCAAATCCATATTCATTAAGTAGGTTATTCCTTTCAGAAAAAACATCTTTTCCTATAATAGAATCAAGTCTTCCATTCAAATAAGTCAACCTATCTGCACATCGTTCATACGCATGTTTGGAATCAAACACTTCATGTCCACCATTAGCTGTATAACCAATATATTCCTTCCCTAGTAGGTTTATTAAATATTGTAATCCGGCATACCGCTTCTCTACCAACTGAAAAACCTTGTCTTCGCCAAAATTATCAATATCATCCAACAGCTCGCTTGGACTTCCAAAACAAGCAAAGCCTGCATTCTTAGTGCTGGCCCCGGAAGGTAAAAACCCTCGCTCCACAACCAATACAGACAATTTGGGATTACTTAATTTTATATGTATAGCTGCTGTTAAGCCCACAATACCACTTCCAACAACAATAGCATCTAAATTTGAAAAATAGGTTTTATGTTCCCAAAAACTTACCATAGAAATTAATAATGGATTAAGATATACAAAAAAGGTATTTTTTACGATATTTATAGCTATTGGTATGCACTTTGATATAAAACTTAGGGAATTTGTGTTTAGAAAATCATTACATATCATTTTTGGTCTGGTCGTATTCTTTGCATTAGTATTTTCTGCAACAGCAACTTATGCGCAAGAATTTAATTTAGAGATAGGCGGAAAAGTAGAAAAAGATGGGAAGCGACTAGAAGGTGCAAAAATAAAGCTCTATCAAGGAGCTACTGTTGCACAAGAATTTACCACTAGCGAAAATGGTAAGTTTAGTTTCAAGCTTAAAGGGAACGTAGATTACACCATTGTAATTACAAAAAAGGGACTTATTACCAAAAAATTTACTGTTACCACCAAAAATGTACCCGATAGAAGGGCTATGTTTGGATTTGGAGGATTTGAATTTACTGTGTCTTTATTTGAAATGCTTCCTAACATTGATTACTCTGTACTGGACAATCCGATTGCGAAAATATCTTACAACACAGAAGAAGAAGAATTCTCATTCGATAAAATTTACACAGAAAGCATGTTGGATGCACTAAAACAATTGAAAGCGTTAGAAGAACAAGCAAAAAAAGAAGCCGCAAATATTGCAAATGCACAACAGGAAATAGACGAAAAATACACTGCAACTATTTTAAAAGCAGACAATGCCTTTAAAACCAAAAATTATGATGAAGCTAAAAAATTATACATAGAAGCTATAGCTATTAAACAAGGCGAAAAATATCCAAGCGAGAAAATTATAGAGATTGATAAGTTACTTGCAGAACAGCAGAATAAAGCACTTGCAGAACAGAACTACAAAAGCTTGATAGTTAAAGGCGATAAAGCGTTTGCCGATAAGGAGTACAGTTCCGCTAAAATAGCTTACTCCGAAGCATTGTCTATCAAAGAAGAAAAATATCCAAAAGATAAAATAAAAGAGATTGAAACAATTTTAGAAAATTTATCTAAAAAGAATGATGTATCTGAGCAATACAATAACCTTATTGCTAAAGCTGATGAAGCCTTTAAAAAAAATGAGTATGCCGCAGCAAAAACTTCGTACCAAGAAGCTTCGCAACTAAAGTCTTACGAAAAATATCCAAAAGATAAAATTTTAGAAATTGATAGAATAACGAAAGACCTGAAAAAAAACAAAGATGTTGACGAAGAATACACTAAGCTCCTATCTACGGCCGATAATACGTTAAAAGAAAAAGATTTTGCGCTAGCTAAAACAACCTATAAAAAAGCGTTAGCGATAAAACCGACTGAAGAATATCCGAAAAATAAAATTGCTGAAATAGATTTGCTTATTGCGTCTCAAGTTAAATCGAAGGAAACAGACGATGCCTACTTTGCTATAATGAACAAGGCAAACGAGGAAATGAAAAAAAACAACTATGAGGATGCTAAAAAACTATACGAAGATGCGCTTAAAATAAAACCAATTGAAGAACTACCTCAAAATAAAATTGCTGAGCTAAACAAGCTGATATCAGATTTAAATGCAGAAAAAAATATAACTATTAAATACCAGCAAACTATTATAAAAGCAGACAAAGCATTTAATGCAAAAGACTATGAACTTGCTAAAAACACTTATAATGATGCACTTGCAATAAAATCAACAGAAGCATATCCAAAAAATAAAATAATCGAAATTGATAGAATTCTAGCTGACAAACTTAAACTACAAGAACAGAACACCAAATATGCCGAAATAATTGACCTGGCAAATACTTCATTCGACAAAAAAGAATATGCTATTGCCAAACAGCTATACAATTCTGCACTTACCATTAAACCCGCTGAAAAATACCCAACAGATAGAATAGCAGAGATTGAAGCCATTTTTGCTGCTATTGAAAAAGAAAAAGAGGTTGAAAAAAGATATCAGTTATTAATTGCAACAGGAGACAAACTTCTTAAAGAAAAAGACTACCCAAAAGCAATAGTAGCCTATACAGATGCACAAGCGATAAAAGAGAAAGAAGAATACCCTAAAAACAAAATTGCCGAAATAGAAAAAATAATTGCAGAACGAGAAGCGGCAAAAGAACTTGAAAAAAAATACTACAATACAATTTTAAAAGCCGACAACTCTTTTGCGGAACAAAGCTATACCAATGCCATACAATTATACAACGAAGCTCTTGAACTAAAACGGGCAGAAAAATATCCAAAAGATAAAATTGTTGAAATAGAAAAAATTCTTGCTGAGCAAGAAAAGCAAAGAAAACAAAAAGAAATTGATGATGCCTACAAAGCTCAAATTACACAAGCAAACGCAGCATTTGAAGCGAAAAAATATTCAGAGGCAAAGTCCTTTTACCTGTCTGCATTAGACATAAAAACCACTGAATTATTCCCAAAACAAAGAATAGATGACATTGACAAAATTGTTGCGGAAATTGCCTTACAAAAAGAACTCGAAGAGAGATATCAAAATGCGCTTACAAAGGCAAACAACCAATTAGAAGGCAGGAACTACCAAACTGCAATATCTCATTACAACGAAGCGCTTGCGATTAAACCCAATGAAAAATATCCAAAGGATAAAATAATTGAGATTAATAAAATTTTAGATGCCATTGAAAGAATTAAAGAAATAAACAAAAAATACACTGATTTACTAACAAAAGCAGATAACTATTTTAAAGAAAAAGAATATAAAATAGCCAGAGTAACCTACGCAGAAGCTGCGAATAATAAACCTTCCGAAAACTATCCAAAAGAAAAAATAAGTGAAATAGACCTTTTGCTAAAAACAATACCCCCGACTCCCATTACTACAAATACAATTAGCCCGCAAGACTCTAAAGCTGATTTTAAAAAACAACTTTTAGCTAAATACGGACAAGGTGTAACAGAGGAGGAATCGCAAGAAGGAACCTCTAAGGTTATAAAACGAGTAGTTGTAAAAGGCGACAACGTAAATATTTACTTGAAAAAAATGTGGAATTGGGGTGGTGTGTATTATTTTAAAGATGGTGTTCCAATAACCCAACAAATATTTGAAACTGAAACTAGGTAGTAAAAAGATTTACAATCTAATCTCGAGTAAGCATCAAATCGCTAATCAATTTTAATACAAACTCCAGCTGCTGCTCTTTATTTAAGTCTGTATTATCAAGCACTATAGCATCTTTTGCTTGTGTGAGTGGATTCTCTTTCCTATGCGTATCTTCATGATCTCGGCTTTCTAAATTTCTTCTCACCTCTTCTTCAGTTACCTGAACGCCTTTGGCTGTTAATTCGTCCAAACGTCTTTGTACTCGCACTTTTGGGTCGGCAGTCATAAATATTTTCAATTCCGCTTCGGGAAAAACGTTGGTACCAATATCTCTACCATCCATTACCACACCTTTGTCTTTTCCCATTTCTCGTTGCAAGAGAACCATCTTGGTGCGTACTTCTTTTATCGCACTTATAGGACTAACGTAGTCAGAAACTTCCATTTGCCGAATTTCTCTTTCTACGTTCTCTTTATTCAAGTAGGTTTCCGAAATTTTTGTGGCAGGATTGTAAACAAATGAAACTTTAATCTTACTCAATGCTTTAACAACATCATCCGTTTCAAATCGCCTATTATCAATTATTTTTTTGTTTAAACAATACAGTGTTATTGCACGATACATAGCACCTGAATCTACATACGAATACCCTAATTTAGATGCTAATGCTCTTGCCAATGTGCTTTTGCCACATGATGAATATCCGTCTATTGCAATTGTAATTTTCGACATAAGGTTTTGAACAAACCTTCTTAGAAAGGTTTAACAAGTATAAAATTTTTTTTTGAAAAAAGATAAAAGGAATGGCGATTTTATTGAATTTAATTGGGATTTTCCTTCTTTCCACCAAAATCAGATAGTCTGGTAGTAAGAGAAATGTGATTTGAAGCTCCAACCAAATGATACTGTGCTCTTCCGTAGCTAATATTAAATTTTGAAATTTTTATTCCTGCACCAAAAGAGAATCCTGCCATTCCGGGTCGTGTATCGAGCTTTAACTCTTGCCTGCGAAGATGATTGTAACCAATATTTACAAAGAAATTTTTGGTAAGCAGAATTTCTGTACTAAACACCACATGCGACATTAATTTACTGCCAAAAACAGAAAATTTACTTTTTTCAATTTTCTCTCCAGTAAGCGGATCAACAGTTGGAGCTGGATTTGCAGGGTCGTTATATAATAAATCCCATTTCTGCAATTGCTGCCCAATTAAACTAAACCGAAAAGGAGCTTTAGCCAATTTTTTCGACACTCCAATTTGTACTTCGAAAGGCAATTTTTCTTCGGAATTAGGCGTAAATCCTACCCATTGCTTGCCCCAATTTTTAAACAAAATTGTAGCCCCAAATAAATGTTTTGTATTTGTGTAGGTAGCACCAATATCTACTGCATTGGCAAAAGAAGTATAGCTTTCATAAACACCGTAAATGCTTTTCACGCTTGCACCAATAACAAAACTGGTATCAGCAAAAGGCTTTGAATAGGACAATCCCAACACATAATCGGAGGCATAAAATTGCCCAATCTCAGCACCGGTTTCATCGGCACGGGTAAATTTTCCATAATCTAAAAACTGCAAATATGCGCCAACAGAGCCTTTCAACTTGTCTATTTTTTGTGCATACACAAAATTTCCAAACTTAACATCCGAGTAATAGTTCACAAAACTAAACGATAGCTTTTTGCTCATACTCGCATTCAGCAATGACGGGCTTTGCAACAACTGATTCACATCATTATCCGATACCGCAATTGAAATTCCTCCCATAGAAGCCGAACGTGCAGATATTGGAAACGTTAATGATGGAAACACATCACTGCCGCCCGTTTGGGCAGAAAGCAGAGAGGAAATGAAAAGAAAAAGAATAGTTGCTTTTTTTTGCATGTAACAAATATAGCAAACGGAGATAATATACTTTTATTGTATTTCTTATTAATTAAAACTACCTAATCAAACTTACATGCCCCACATAGTTGTGAATTTTTCCTCTCCAATCTACCAATTGGACCTTCCAAACATATACATCTTCTTGGGCTAATTTATTTCCGTCATTCGCTTTGCCGTTCCAAGGAACAGCATTCTCAGGGCTAATTGTTTTTCCTGTGGTATAAATCATAGTTCCCCAACGGTCTACTATCCACAACTGATATTCAGAAATTCCAATTCCTTGTCCGTTAAAAAAATCATTTATTCCATCTCCGTTGGGGGTAAAACAATTAGGAGCATTAAAAACAAAATCTTGTGTTATTGTTATGCATTTCTCTATGGTATCTCTACACTGAAAACTATTTTCTACAATTAAAAAAGCACAAAAAGTTCCTGTATCAGAATATAAATGACTTGGATTTACCTCGGTGTTTGTATTGTCTGTTATATCATTAAAAACCCAATTCCATTTTATTGCCCCTGATGAGTTGTCGGTAAAATGTACAAGTGGCTCCGTAATGGTTGTTGTTTGCGGAGTTGCTGCAAAGTTTGCCACAGGCTCGTCATACACATCTATATGATTAGTAATCGCAGCAGAATTACTACATCCATTCATATCTGTAACAATAAGACTCGTAGAATACAATCCTGAATTATCATAACAATGCGTACTATTATCGGTCGCTCCAAATTGTCCATCCCCAAAATCCCACAATATTGAATTTAAAGAGGCTGTATTACCACTGGTAATACTAAATACCGGACATAATTGTGGACAGCCTTGATTAATATCTGTAGTATATGTAACTAGGGGTAATGCGTAAACGGTAAGTGTGTGTATTGCAGATGCTGTGCATCCATTGTCATCGGTTACTTGCAAAGTATATGTTGTTGATATAGTTGGAGAAACAGTAATTGTAGAGGTAATTTGAGCACCAGGCTGCCAATTATAAGCATAAGGCAAAACTCCTCCAACACCAGTAGAACTGAGGACTGTAGCACTACCAAAACATATGGCTGTTGTTCCCGATACAGATGCTTGTAACAAGGGAGGTTCCGTAACTGCAATTGTACTCAAGGTTGTGCAACCTATATCGTCCGTTACTTGCAGTGTATATGTACCGGCTGCTAAAGTAGATACAGAAGAAACATTTCCATTCGCTGGCGTCCAATTGTATTGATAAAGGGGAACACCTCCTGTAACAGTAGTTTGAATAACCCCATCCGCACCTCCATTACAACTTACATCTTGAACAAAAGAACTTATTGTCGGACCGGGAGTGTCTGTAATTGTATAGACTGCTATACTGCTGCACAAATTGCTATCCAATACTTGTAGCGTATAGGTATTTGCCAAAACATTTGTATTAAA
>JAFLBG010000029.1 GCA_017303975.1 Bacteroidota bacterium | reverse complement strand
AGTAAGGACGATGAAGGCAATAAAGTGAAAGAAGTGAAAGATGGAATGGATATTACACTTTGTGCTTATGATAGTAAGACACAAACATTAGAATTTTCCGGTGCCTATAATCCACTTTATCATGTTAGAAATGGTCAGTTGACGGAGTATAAAGCCGATAAATTTCCAATTGGGAAATCGGCTATTCATTCGGGTGAGAGTGAGTTTACTAATCAAATAATTAAGATTGAAAAGGGAGATATGGTTTATTTATTCTCTGATGGATATGCAGATCAAATTGGAGGTCCGAATAAGAAGAAATTTTATTACAGTCCGTTTAAACAGTTATTGGCTGCAAATTCTACCTTGTCTATGGACGTTCAGCGAGATATTTTGGATAAAAATATTACCGACTGGATTCATGATAGAGATCAAGTAGATGATATTATAGTGATGGGGGTTAAATTTTAGAAAAAATGAGAGTTAATATTCCATGACAAATAACGATATCTTTAAAAAATTGCGAGTTGCTCTCAAATTGAGAGATGATGAGATAATTAAAATTTTATCGTTGGTCGATTTTAAAATTTCTGCTAGTGAGTTAGGGGCATTTTTCCGCAAAGAAGACCATCCAAATTATATGGATTGTGGAGATCAGGTATTGCGAAACTTTTTAAATGGGTTGATTATTCATCTCAGAGGTCCTAGAGAAACTCATGGATCCACCAAGTCTTAATTTTTATATAGATAGGTAGATTGATTGATTGATTGATTGATTGATTGATTGATTGATTGATTGATTGATTGATTGATTGATTGATTGATTGATTGATTGATTGATTGATTGATTGATTGATTGATTGATTGATTGATTGAAAGACACCTTCACTTATTGGATTATTTCGTTAAAACAAAAAACCACCTAAAAAAGGTGGTTTTTTGTTTTAACGAAGAGCTTTACTGTATTCTAAAAGCAATATTTATTTTCACTTATTAATTTCGCAGCAACTTTTCTACGAGATTCCTTTACATTAAGTGGTTCTACTTTTGTAAATCGCTTTAAGCCCATTAACATCATTCGTTGCTCATCACCTTGCGCAAATGAATTAATTGCATCTTTACCATCTCTTTCAATTCTTCCTGCAGCATCGTTTATGTATATACGCATCATTTCAATTTGCTCTGCACATGCTGCTTCGCCTCTTATACCAACTAATTTTTCTACACGCAGTTGTGTAGATTCTGCAACATAAATATCCATCAACATATCTGCAATGTTCATTAATATTTCTTGCTCTTTTGCCAGTTCCGCCATTAGTTTTTGAACGGCAGCTCCGGCAACCATTAATGCTGCTTTTTTGAAATTTTTAATAGCTTTCTTTTCAGCACCAAATAGCGAAGTGTCTTCTGCACCAAAATCAGGAATAGAAACTAATTCAGCTGCAACTTTTTGCGCTGGCCCCATTAAATCTAATTCACCTTTCATGGCACGTTTCAACATCATGTCAACTAGCAACATTCTATTAATTTCGTTGGTTCCTTCAAAAATTCTATTTATACGCGCATCTCTATATGCTCTTTCCATCGGAGCATCGGCTGAGTAGCCCATACCACCATAAATTTGAACTCCTTCATCTACAACATAATCAAGCGTTTCGGAGCCGTTTACTTTTATGATAGCAGCTTCTGCAGCAAATTGTTCAACACCTTTTAAAATAGATTTTGATTTGTCCATGCCTGAAGCAGCAAATGCATTTATTGCATCTTCAATGTTTTGTGTTACACGGTATAAGGCAGATTCTGAAGAGAATATTTTTACAGCTTGTTCGGCTAATTTGTATCGGATAGCACCATATTTGCTAATAGAACGACCAAATTGTTGGCGCTCATTGGCATATTGAACCGCTTTACTACTTACTTGTTTCGCAGCACCAACTGCAGCGGCACCCAATTTTACACGACCCATGTTCAAGATATTAACTGCAATCTTAAATCCATTTTGGCGCTCTGATAATAAATTCTCTACAGGAACTTTACAGTCGTTGAAAAATATTTGTCTGGTAGAGCTACCTTTAATACCCATTTTGTGTTCTTCCGGATTCAATGTAATTCCACCAAAAGATTTTTCTACAATAAATGCACTTAAATTTTCATCTGTGTCAATTTTTGCGAACACAATCATTACTTCTGCAAATCCACCGTTGGTAATCCACATTTTTTGACCATTAATCAAGTAATGCTTCCCATCTGCAGAAAGAGTCGCTTTTGTTTTTCCTGAATTTGCATCCGACCCTGATCCCGGTTCTGTTAAGCAATAGCAAGCTTTCCACTCTCCGGAAGAAAGTTTGGGTAAATATTTTGCTTTTTGAGCTTCGTTGCCGTAATACACAATTGGTAATGTTCCAATACCAGTATTAGCAGAAATTGAAACTGCAAAAGAGTGTCCTGCGCCCAATACTTCTGTAGCCAACATTCCTGTTACAAAGTCTTTTTCAAATCCACCGTATTCTTCAGGAATGTTCAGTCCCAAAAGACCTAATTCTGCTGCTTTGTCTAATAATTTTACAGAAATATCATCTTCCTGCTTATCAATTTTTTCTAAGTTTGGATATACTTCCTGCTCCAAAAAATCTTTACAACTTTGAGCAATCATCAACTGCTCTTCATTCCATTCTTCCGGTATAAAAATATCTTTTGCTTCGGTATCTCTTACTAAAAATTCACCGCCCTTAATTGCATTTGTTTTAGATGTTGTGCTCATAGTGTGTATGTTTGTTGTTCAAATATAACAAAAAATGGGAAAATAAGTTTATTGGAAAAGCACGTATATTTACACTTATTAGAGGTTAAATTTTTCTTCTGCTTTTTTAGCTTTAAAACCATTTTTGTATGAATAAAAGTGAAATAGCTATTTTTATTGAATTGCTTAATAATACACTGAATGAGGTAGTTTATCAGCGTGTAGAGCTAGAACATAAACATTTAATTTTGGCGAAGGAAGCTTTATTGGGAAACCAAAGTGCTGTTAGTTTATTGGTTAAGAACAAAAAGTTTGAATTGGCTGCATTTGTTAAAGCCATAAAAGGAGATAAAAATGCTTTTGATTGGCTGATGAAAAATAAATTTACCGAATTAGCTGCAACTGCAAACGCCATTAATAAAGATAAAAATGCTTTGCAGTGGCTGAATCGAAATAACTTAATTCATTTTGTAGATTTGACAAATGCCATTATTCAAAAGCTTGAGGAGGATTCTCATTCCGATTTAGATTTTTTTTACAAAGGTCCAATAAAATAAAATATATGCGTGTAATAGGTACAATTCCTCATCCGGCAATTACAATTACCGTTTTTTATATGAACGAAAAACATATTGTTCGATTTGAAGCAGGGCCTATGGAGCAACTGTTTAAATTTTCTAAAATAGCTGGAATGGACGATGTTCAGCGGATTATAACACCTGAATTTATTCAGCAAGTGAATGATAGGTTTAACGACATGTATATACAGTTTAAAAATAGTATAACCACCTCTTAAAATGGATACCAAAACACTGCTTCAAAAATATTTTGGTTATTCGGAATATAGAAATCAACAAGAAGAAATAATTGAATCTGTTTTACAAGGCAATGATACATTGGTATTGATGCCAACCGGAGGCGGAAAATCCTTGTGTTATCAAATTCCGGCATTAGTGTTTGATGGACTAACTGTAGTAATTTCTCCTCTAATTGCTTTAATGAAAGACCAAGTAGATTCTCTTCGATTGAATGGAATTAGTGCAGCTTACCTCAATTCATCAATAAGTGCCGGAGAGCAACAAAAAATTATAGAGCAGTTAAATAATAAGGAGTTAAAATTGTTATACATTGCTCCGGAGCGATTGTCTAGCAGTGGATTTCAGTTTATTTCTTTTTTGAAAGGTATAAATGTTTCTTTATTTGCAATTGACGAGGCACACTGTATTTCTCAATGGGGGCCTGACTTTAGAACGGATTATCTTTTATTGTCTAAACTCAAAAATGAATTTCCGGAAATTCCCGTTATTGCTCTTACAGCCACAGCGGACACAAAAACACGTGAAGATATTGTTGAAAAGCTTGAGTTGAAAAAACCTAGAAAATTTGTGTCGAGCTTTAACCGTACAAATTTGTTTTACAGTATAGAGCCTAAGCGAAACTATTTCGATCAATTAATTCAGTTTTTATCCAATTATAAAGATGAATCCGGTATTATTTATTGCTTGTCTCGAGATTCTACGGAGAGTCTATCGGCAAAACTTAGGCAGCATGGATTTAATACATTGCCCTATCATGCAGGGTTAGAACAAGATTTGAGAGCATCTACACAAGAGCAATTTTTAAAGGACGAAGTGAAAATTGTAGTTGCTACAATTGCCTTTGGAATGGGTATAGATAAGTCGAATGTTCGTTTTGTGGTGCATGTAGATTTACCTAAAAATATAGAAGCTTATTACCAAGAAACTGGTCGTGCAGGCAGAGATGGCTTACCTAGCGAGGTTCTGTTGTATTATAGTTCTGCCGATAAAATTAAATTGAGAAATTTTTGCCAGTCTGATAACAATCCGGAATTTGCAAAATTGCTGTTGGATAAGCTCGATAAGATGGCCACCTATTGCGAGTTAAATGTGTGTCGAAGAGAATATTTGCTTACCTATTTTAGCGAGGAATTCAAAGGCCCTTGCGGTAATTGCGATACGTGTACCAAGAAGGGCGAACGGGCAGATGGTACCGTATTAGCGCAAAAAGTGTTGTCGGCAGTTACTCGACTAGAGGAGCGTTTTGGAATGCATTATGTTGTTGATTTTTTGCGAGGCTCGGAGTCAGAGAAAATTTCGGCACAGCATCGGTCTTTAAAAACCTACGGAGTAGCAACCGATACAAGCAAAAACGATTTGATACGTTTTATTAGAGAGCTAATTCATCAAGGATATTTAAAGGTAGGAGAGGGAACTTATCCGTTGCTATTGCTTACAGATAAATCTGCCGGTGTTTTAAAGGGAAATGAAAAAGTGTTGTACTTAAAGTCCGAAACAATAGAGTATAAAAAGAGTTCGATTGTACACGAAGAGGAAAAGGAATTGTTTGCTCAATTAAAAGCTTGGCGCAAGTTTGCAGCACAAGAAGAAAATATGCCTGCTTATATCATATTGTCTGATGCTTCTTTGCTTGAGTTGGCAACATTTTTGCCGCAAACTACAAGTGAATTACAAAAAATATCAGGATTTGGAAAGGTGAAAATGGAGCGTTATGCAGCCTTTGTTTTGCCTTTAATTCAAGAGTATTGCAAAAACAATAATTTAACATCTCGAATAAATTTAAAACAACCAAAGCGAGAACGAAAATCAAAATCGGGCATTGAACAAAACGGCAGTATTGATGTATCCTTGAATTTATATAAACAAGGTAAAAGTATTTCAGAAATTGCATTGGCTAGAGGCTTTTCGGAATCTACCATTCAAGGGCATTTGGTTGAATGTGTTTCTAGTGGCCAAATTAATGTTGCAGAATTAGTTGCTCCCGAAAAAATACAAGCTATACAAGATGTTGTAACAAAAAATACATTCGATAGATTAAGTCCAATTAAAGAAATTTTAGGCGAGAATTATAGTTATGCAGAAATAAAAGCTGTTTTAGCTGATATGAAAAGAGCAGAATTGAAATAGAATTTATTCTTTATTTGGCAACAACTTGCTAAAGAAGTTGAGCAGTAGTTTTATTGCATCAAAATACAATGTAATGTATAATACAACGGTAAACAACCATATCATTATCGCATTAAATACAATGGTTTCTATGCTTACGCCAAAAAACAATTTTTTAGGTGCATAGAATGGTTGTTTGAAATCAAATAATTTAACATGCGTTGGCTCTTGATAAATAGGATCAATAAGTTGTATTAAGTGCCCATTCGATCGGGCAATTTTGTTTTTTTCTAAAGTTCTTTTTACGATATCACTTAGGTTTTCATTGTAGTAGCTATTGTATGCTTTTTGCATCAATTGTGAGTTTTGTTTAGTGCTAGTTAAAGTATTTGTAAGTTCATCTTTCTTTGCAGTTATTGCGTTAAATAGTTCTCCGTAAAAAGCAATGTTCGCATCTATATATGCATTTACTTCATCTGCGGATGCTTCATCATACTTATCTAGAGTTAATAATTCAAGTTTGCCAAATTTTACTCTAGGGTTTATTTTTTCTTCCCAAGAAATTTCGTTCTTAAGTATTTCTAAATTGTTTTTAAGAATTTGTAAGGTAGAGTCGTTTTTGTCTTTTAAAAGGCGTTTGTTTTCATCGTTAATAAGTTTAAGCTCCGGTAAATGCAAGCTCTGTTTGTAGTTGGCAAAGCTTTCTTGTTTTTCTATATCGTAAAAATATTTTTGGTATGGATTATTTTTAAACTGATTTACAATTAATCCTTCATAAGCCCATCTGGCTGTCATAAATTCGGCAATAACTGGAACGCTATAACCTCCACCAATTTTTCTATTTAGCTTTTCAAAACTAAACATAGCACCTCCCAATATCATTTGAGGAATAATAAGCAATGGAATTAAGATATAAATTGTAACAGCCGAATTAAAGGATGAAGAGATATTTAGGCCAAGCATATTCGCAAAACAGGAAACAGAAAATAAAATTCCCCAATACGACCAAAACTGACTATTTACTTCCACAATAGAATTGCCAACAAGCACAAACAGCAACGATTGTATTGCGGATAAGGTAAATAGAACAAATACTTTTGAAAATAAATAGCTTGTGCGACTTAAATTTAGGAGCGATTCTCGTTTTAGTATTTTTCGGTCTCTGTAAATTTCTTCTGCACTTACTGTTAATCCTATAAAAAGCGACACAATAATACACATGAAAATATAGGCAGGTATATTTTCATTTTCTCTAAAAATATACACATTAGAATTAGGGTTGCTAATGTATTTTATTATAAAAGAGAGTATAAATGCCAGTAATGGGGCTTCCAGTAAATTAATCAACATGTATTGCATGTTGCTAACTTTAGCAAGCACATCACGCTTAATGAAGATTAATAGTTGTGTTAGTTTACTCGGAATTTGGAATGAGCTTTCCGGTAATTTTTTTTCGGCACGTACCGGTTTAAAAATAAAGTTCTGTTTAAATCGTTCGTACCATTCTGTTGGTTTTACTTTTCGCTCATTGGTAAACTGTCCAAAATCATCAATTACCCTTGATTCTATAATGTTAAAGAGAAGTTCAGGGTTTACATTCCCGCATGTTGGGCATTCTCCTTGTTCTGCATTTAAGTGATTACTTTCTGTTTTAAAGTAAACCAACGCTTCAATCGGATTTTTGTAGTATATCGGAAATCCCCCCGTATCAAGCAAAATAAGCTTGTCAAACATTTTATAAATGTCTGATGAGGGTTGATGAATAACCACAAAAATAAGTTTGCCTTTTAAGGATAGTTCCTTTAACAAATCCATCACATTCTCCGAATCTCTGGATGATAATCCTGAAGTAGGCTCGTCAACAAAAAGTACAGCAGGCTCACGAATAAGTTCTAGTGCAATGTTTAAGCGTTTTCGTTGTCCTCCGCTTATTTTTTTATTTAATGGATTTCCTACTTTAATATCTCGTATTTCATACAACCCAAGATTAGAAAGTGTTTTGTGCACAAGCGCAGTGGTTTCGCTATCTGTTAGATTTTTGAAACACAGTTTTGCATTGTAGTATAAATTCTGAAATACAGTTAATTCCTCAATTAGTAGGTCGTCTTGAGCAATATAGCCTACAATACCGTCTAGTTTTTCGGGGTGTTTGTGTAAGTCAATTCCATTGATTAAAACGTCTCCCTTCGATGGAGTTTCTAATCCGGAAAGCACATTTAATAATGTTGTTTTCCCCGCACCACTAGCACCCATAAGGGCTATCAGTCTGCCATGTTTTTCGGATATATTAATATCTTGTAATCCTACTTTGCCATTTGGGAATTTATATTCTAAATTTTGAGCAGTAAAAGATAATTTAACAGAAATTTTATCACTTAAAAAACGAGCTACTACATCGCTATAGAACACAGCACCCTGCGGCAATCGCATGGTACTGCCGGGAGCAAACAAGTAAATGTTTTTGTTGTTGAAGGTTAACCCATTCAAGAAAATTTCACTTTTGCCGTTGTATTTTACAAAGTATAAATCAACACTTCTTACCCGAAGAATACTTATTTCTTTATCTAATCCTTCCGAAAAGATATGCTTAATACCTTTTTCTTTATCCATCACAACAACCGGTTCGCTGTCTATTACTAGTATATCGTCCGATTCTAGTGTGTATGGATTTTCATTTATACAAAAACTGTGAATTATTTTTAGTTCGTCAGAGCTTATATTAAAAACCATGCAAACGGTATCAATAAGCTCCATACGCTGCACGGTAAATTGGTTGTCGGCTTTTATAAGTTCTAATAGTCTTACCACCACCACAATCTTTTGCTTTTGAGTAAGCGTTTGATTGATTTGTTTGCAAATAGACAAAAGAAGTACGGCATCTTTCATCGAAGTTCTACGCCTTTTTTTAATAGGCTCTGCAGCAGGTTCCGTAGTTTTTTCTTCCGAAACAATAGGTTCTTCTGTAGGTTTTATATAGCCGGAATGCCCTTCATATAAAGCAAGGTATTCTTCAACTTTATCTCTGGTAAGCTGGAATTTTAAGAATGACTCAACAAATCGTCTATGACTAATACTCGCACCTTCATCTTGCTTGGAAATTATTCCAAACAAATGCATGAGGGCTTTAAGTATTTCTTCACTCATAGTTTAATTTGTGTAGGTAACAAATAGTTGGTTAAACAAGTATTTAAGATACATAAATAGTTGAGTATCTAAAAAAATAATATCTTTATTACATATTAAATATTTCTTTTATGCGTGGTCATTTTCTCCTTTTTATTGTCTTTGTGGTCTTCATTTTAGTTATAAATTCGTGTGCCAAAGAAAAAGCAGATGTGTCTTATGCTTGGGGCAACGAAGCATTTTATTTGTTGTTAAAGGATACAGCGGGACATGCATTTTACAAAAACAACCCTGCCATATTAGCAAAGGCATCTGCAAGTCCGCACGATGCATTTAGAGTACGCTTTAATAAAAAGGCGCAAAGTGTATTAGGTAGTGATGGAAAATTGCCTGATAATGGTGTTTTCCCTGATAGTTCATTAATCGTAAAAGAAATATATACAGCCACATCTGGTGGAAATTTAAAACAGTATGCAGGAATGTATAAGCTAAATGGCTCTTGGCAGTGGGGGGAATACGACCCGGAAGGCAAAACGGATTATAGTGTTTTTTTAGAAGGTAAGGATTGCACTAGTTGCCACTCTGGTAATAAGGATTTAGTGATGACTTTCTTTTTTCATTAGTTTATACTTATTTAATATTAGCCACCTCAATTATTTAATAAAAACATGGAAGTAAGCGAATTAAAACAAAAAGCCTCTCAAGTTAGGCGAGATATAGTACGTATGGTTCATGCGTGTCAATCAGGTCACCCGGGTGGTTCATTGGGTTGTGCTGACTTTATTGTTGCACTTTATTTTAAAATAATGAAGCATAATCCTGCGTTTAATATGGACGGAGTAGGAGAGGATTTATTTTTTCTGTCAAACGGACATATCTCTCCTGTTTGGTATAGTGTGCTTGCACGTTCCGGATATTTTCCGGTAAAGGAATTGGCTACGTTTAGAAAATTGGATTCTAGATTGCAGGGGCATCCAGCGACACACGAACATTTGCCGGGAATACGAGTGGCTTCCGGTTCGTTAGGGCAGGGTTTGTCTGTAGCTGCAGGTGCAGCCATGGCAAAAAAATTGAATAATGACAATTCTTTGATTTATACATTGCATGGGGATGGCGAATTACAAGAAGGGCAAATTTGGGAAGCTGCAATGTACGCTGCTGCAAACAAAGTAGATAATCTAATTGCTACAATAGATTGTAACGGACGTCAAATAGATGGCGATGTAGATAAAGTGTTATCATTGGGCGATTTAAAAGCAAAATGGCATGCTTTTGGATGGGATGTATTAGAAATGAATGGTAATAACATGGAGGATGTTGTTTCTGGTTTGCAAAAAGCAAAGCAATTAACAGGAAAAGGAAAGCCAATTGCTATTTTAATGAGGACTGAAATGGGGCAAGGTGTAGATTTTATGATGGGAAGCCACAAGTGGCATGGTGTAGCCCCAAATGATGAGCAGCTTTCAAAAGCGTTAGCTCAGTTGCAAGAAACAGATGGAGATTACTAAATAGCAGAATAACTAGTTAAAATGCAGGATACAAAACAAAGTTTTTTTTTTAGAATGGTAAGAAAGAGAAGAGTTCGATTCATTTCTTTTTTAGTCATTTTTATTTCTTGTTTTTCCTCCGTTTATGCTCAGAAAAAAAACACTCCACCACCTCAAACAACCCGTATTTTATTCATATTTGATGCTTCTTTCAGCATGTTTGGTCGTTGGCAAAGTGGAATTAAGATGGATATTGCCAAAGATATGTTTACAGGCTTTTTGGATAGTTTAAAAGATGTTCCAAATTTAGAGGTTGCATTTCGTGCCTATGGTCATCAGTCTCGATTAAATCCTCCTGTTGGCTATCCACCCGATAATTCACCTAGGGATTGTAAAGACACAAAACTAGAAGTGCCATTCGAAACAGTAAATGCTTCTATTCCCAAGATTAGAAACAGATTAAAATCAATATCTCCAACAGGCACAACCCCTATTGCCTATACACTGGAGCAGTGCGCGGAAGATTTTACCCCTTGTGCTAATTGCAGAAACATAGTTATTCTTATCACTGATGGAATAGAGGAGTGTGATGGCGATCCTTGTGCAGTATCTCAAGCTTTGCAGAAAAAAGGAATTATTCTTAAGCCATTCATAATTGGGATAGGCATGGATGAAAGTTTTATTAAATCTTTTGGGTGTATAGGTAAATATTATGATGTGTCGCAAGAGGCTAATTTTACAAAAGTTCTAAATGTAGTTATTTCTCAGGCACTAAATAGCACAACAGCGCAAGTCA
This sequence comes from Bacteroidota bacterium, assembly GCA_017303975.1. NCBI lineage: Bacteria > Pseudomonadati > Bacteroidota > Bacteroidota bacterium. The sequence continues at coordinate 34,653 of JAFLBG010000029.1, read as the reverse complement.
ATCTTTTAGACAAGGCAGGAAAGCCAACTGAGACAGACGTAAACATGACTTTCTATGACGAATTTTCTGGTGCAATACGCTACAATTATATGCACACAATTAATCATCGTGGAAATCCGGATACTGTTATTCTTGATCCTATTACTACATATAAAATGATTGTACATACAATTCCTCCTCAGGAAAAAACAAATATTTCTCTCGAAGCAGGAAAGCACACTGTTATTGCCTTAGATGCACCACAGGGTTTTTTAAGTTTGAAAATTAATGGAATAAATAATTACAAATCTCTTCAAACAATTGTAAGAAAGAAAGGCACGCCAACTACTTTGCATGTCCAGGAGTTTAATCAATTGGAAAAATATATTGTAGGAAAATACGATTTAGAAATATTGACCTTGCCGAGAATTGTATTGGAGGATGTTGATATTTCTCAAAGTAAGACCACAACTATTGAAATTCCGCAAGCTGGAATGGTTTCTATTAGTAAGCCATCCGAAGGACCTGCTTCTATTTATTTAGAAGAAAAAAATAAAGTTGTTTGGGTTTGTAATTTAAAAGATAATATGATTCAAGAAAATATTGTGCTTCAGCCGGGTAACTATCGAATTGAGTATCGACCTAAATCAGCTAAAGAGTCTATATACACAGTTGAGAAAAAATTTAAGGTTGAATCAGGATCTACAGTGCAGGTTAGAGTCTTCTAATTTTTTTTATCAAGAATAAGGTTTAAAACTTCGTGTAAGCTGAAGTTTACTGAAAATCATTTCTCAAAAAGAAATAACGAGAGGCTATGTATATATGATTAATGGCTGTTTTAAAAACTCCATAATGTTTTGATAGAATTTTGAAACGCTCTCTCCAACTTTTGTATTTGTTTTTCGTAGATGTACCACCTACTAAAAACTTAGATATATAGCCATCATAGTATTGAACTACTTTAGCTTCCTTTAAGATTGATATAACCCAGTCAATATCTGAACTTATTTTAAAACTAAGATCGTAAGGCTTACATAGGCTGCGTTTAGGAATAAAAGATTGATGGCAAACACACATTCCATATTGTAAACTTTTCCATGAAAGCTTGTGAGGAGGTTTAAGTCTAGCATCGCCAATTATCCCTCTGTCATTGCCAATAACAGAAGTTTTTCCGTATACTATATCGGCATCGTTTGTGCTTGTTAAAACCTTTTCCAATGTTGTTCTGTCAAAAAATTCGTCACCTGAATTTAAATAGAGAATGTAATCTCCGGAAGCTAAATTCAACCCTTTATTCATTGCATCGTAGATGCCTTTATCTTTTTCAGATATAATTTTACTAATCTTATGTTTGTATTTATTTATTACCTCCAGTGTTCCATCTTTTGATGCACCATCAACAACAATAAACTCAAAATCTTGAAAACTCTGTTCCAATACACTAATAATTGTATGCTCAATTAGGTCTTTTGAGTTATATACAACTGTTACAATGCTTATTTTAGGATTCATAATTTACAGAAGCTTTTTGTATAAATCTATATACTTTTGAGCTACAATATCATATGTAAAGTTACTAAGAACTTTGTTTCGTGCGTTAGCAGATATTTGCATCTCATTGTTTTTTCGGACCCAATCTATACCCTCTGCTAAATCTTGAGGAGAAGCGTATTCTGCAAGATAGCCATTTGATAAATGATCTACCATATCAGGAATTCCTCCGGTTGAATAGGCTACAACGGGTGTTCCACATGATAATGCTTCCATGATTGTGTTAGGAAGGTTCTCGTCTAAGGAAGGAGTAATAAAAGTATTGCTTGCGTTATAATATTTTATCATCAGTTCTTCTGAGTCAATATATCCAAGAAATTTTGAACGGAAGGGTAGGTGTTCTTTAATTTCGCTCTTTACATTGCCTATTACCAAAAGTTCTATTTTAACTTGTTTTTCAGAATATCTTTCTTTTAAAATAGTTAATGCTTTTAATAAGTGTTGAATTCCTTTTCTCTCGTCATTTATATTGGCAGCTACAAAAAGTAAGTAAAACGTATCATTTAATAAACCAAGTTCACTCCTGATATCAAGTTTTGGAAAGGGCTTGAATTTATATACATCTATAGGATTTGGAATAACTTGAATTGATATGTCTTTTAACAAACTGCTTTTTCTAGCTTTCTGGGCAAGCCAGTTGCTGCAAGTAACAATAGATAAGTTTAGTTTTTTATACACCAATTGCTTTTGTTTCCAAATACTGTTTGATAAGTCAGTTGATGAATTCGTGTTTAAGTAAAAGCAATTACCACATTGATTTTCAAAATTATTACAATCTCTACTATGATGGCAAATACCTGTAAAAGCCCACATATCATGCAATGTCCAAACAATTGGTTTATTTAGTTTGGCTAACTTATTTAATGATGAGATGGATAAAAAACCATTGTTTATCCAATGTAAATGAAGTATGTCAGCATCTTTAACCGAATCATCAGAGCTTATATCAATTCCAAACTGAGGATTAGAAATTTTAAATCGAATATTTTTACTTTTTTGCTTTGGTAGTAAAAGCAATTTTTCCAATAAAATGGAAGTATGTATTTTTCTTTGGGTAAATGCTGAGAAGCTTTCTTGATTTAACGTATTTGATTGAACTGCATTGGCGTTTAAAGCGCTGCTTATTCTATTGCATGCAATGGCAGCACCTCCTGCGTTTTTACTGGTATTTATGTGGGTGATTTTCATTATCTCTTTGCTCTTATTATTATATAAGGAGAGAATAATCTATTTTTTAAAGGAATAATTTTTGAAACAGCTTTGCCAACAAATTTTAATGTGTAAAAAAATAGTTTGTTTAAGCTATTTAGTTTACCCATATCCTCAAGCCAAATGCTAAATCCACCATAATAAGAAACTGAGATAGAACTAAGTTTCAGCTCTTCGCACGTATGTTTTAAAAAATTTATATCCATGCACTTAATATTATGTGCATTGTAATTATCAATATCAAATTTTTTATTTATAAATCCGTTAATGCCTCTGAAGTTTGGCAATGTAATAAGTAGAGATCCATTATCATTCAGGGCATCTATGTGTTTTTGGATAACAAATTTTGTGTCGTAAAAGTGTTCAATAAAGCCTAGGGAGAATACAAAATCGTACTTAGTATTAAATGTAAAAGTATTTATATCGCCTTCTAAAACTTGAATGGCTGATTCTTTAATATTATTTGCTGAATAAAGTTCTTTTAATTTTTCCTTTACAATAACAAAGTCAAATAGAGTAGTTGAGGAGTATGGAAATTTATTTTTGATATAAATTGAGTAATAACCAGGAAATCCACCAATTTCAAGGCAAGATAATGTGTTTTGTTTTGAAATTATTTCATCAAAAATTGTATAAAACGCTGGCTTATCCGTTAGTTTGATATTGAAATCTTTTGATTTCCAATAATCAATCCAAAATTGTTTGTCAGTTATAGAGGTTGCTTCCAATGTATATTATTTGAATTTCTTTTTAAGTAACAACTCGCACAAATTCCAGTCGATAAGTGAATCAATGTCTACTGAAGATTCGTTACTCATCACATACTTCTTTACTTTTTTAAGAGAAAGGCTTTTTGCTTTTTTCAATGATTCTGTGTTTATTATATATATAGCTCCATTATATTGATAAACAATTGGTGCTTCTTGACGATTGAGATATCTTTTGTTAAAGAGCTTGACTAGCATATTGTCTTTTTCTACAAATGCATTGAAATAAGGGTTTTTATCAGCTTCTTTTACAGAGACAATCATGTCTGTTTTTTTTGAAAATAATTTTTGAGCTTTCTTTACATCTTCTGCTGCTCTTAATGGAGAGGTGGGCTGTAAAAGTACAACAGCATCATAAAAAACGCCTTGTTTTTCATAATAGTTCAACGCTTCAATTATTACTTCATACATCCCGGCTTTATCCGTTGCGAATTTCTTATTTCTTAAGAAAGGTACTTTAAGCTTTGCTTGGCTTTCAACAACTTTTTTAATTTTTAACGAATCAGTAGATACACAAATATTTATGTCGGAGGTTAGTTTTCTTGCGCAATCAATTGTATAAACGATAAGAGGTTTTCCTTTTAGGGATTTTATGTTTTTATTTGGAATGCCCTTTGATCCGCCTCTTGCAGGTATTAAGTATAGATATTTCATTACTTATTAATTGAAATCAATGTGTTTAATATCTTCATTTGCTTTTTCGTAATCTTCTGGCTTTCCTATATCTAACCAATAATTCAAAATAGGAAAATAAATTACTTTTTTGCCTTTACTCAATAAAAGTTCTATGAAGTCAGTAGCATCATATTTTTGATTTGATGGTATAAAATCAATCAGAGGTTTCTTTATTAGATAAATACCAGCATTTGAATAATAGGTATAAGTTGGTTTTTCTTTTAATGAAATTATGGTGTCGTTTTCTGTTTCAACAATTGCATATGGAATATTTACTTTGTATGGAATTGTAGCTACAGCCATATCAGCATTTTTCTCAATGAATTCTAAGTAGAAATCTTCAAAATTAATATTGGTTAATAAATCGGAATTCATTACAAGAACTGTATCTTCTGTTGTGTCATTTGCAAGCTTAAGTGCACCAATTGTGCCTAATGGCTCATTTTCCTTGACATATGAAATAGAAATATTTTTTTCTTTTCCATCCTTGAAGTAATCTTCAATTTGTTCAGCTAAATACTTAACTGTAATTGTTATATTACTTACCCCATGTGCTATTAACCAATCAATATTATGTTCTATAATTGGTTTGTCTCCAACTGTTAGTAATGGTTTTGGTTTATTCTTTGTAAGAGGCCATAATCTTTCGCCTTTACCACCTGCCATTATTACTGCATTTATAGGCAGCATGGCTTTTGTTTCTTCTAAATCTATAATATTTAAAATCCTCTTGTGTTCATCTAAAATTGGAACTAGTCTTATTTTTTTGTCTCTAAATTCTTTAAGTAGAGTAGGGGTAAGATTAGATTTAGAAATGTACCTGAAATTAAGAAACATGCATTTTTCAACTGATTCAGCAACAGATAATCCCTTCAGAAAGCTTCTTCTAATATCACCATCCGTAAGTGTGCCTACAAGAGCATTTGATTCATCTACAATGAATAAGGTTAGCTTACTTCCTAGCTCATTCATTCTTTCGAATGCCTCTCTAATAGATATGTTTTTACTAACAATGTTCTTATTGTAATTTTTCATAAGCACTTTTCTAATATTGAAACAATCTTTTGTGCAGTATTACCATTCCCGTAAATAGAAATTTTTGGAAGTGTTTTCCTTTTCTCAATAACTTTAATTGCAGATAAAATTTTTTCTTCCTTAATCTCGCAATTTAAAATATTAGATGTAATTATTCTCCCATTCTGTCTGTCTCCTAAATTGATTACGTGTTTAGGAAAGAAACTTGCTTCAACAAATCCGCTAGATGTATTTCCTAATAGAAATGAACAATGTTTCATACATGATAAATAGCCTATAGTACCGAATGATTCAACACCAATAGCATTTTTGTTTTTTGCAATGAAATTGTTGAGTTTTTCTCTTATTAAATCACCTTGTGTATCTGAGTTAGGCATTGTAATTACTAATTGGTAGTTAGCGCATTGGTTCAATGCTTTTATTAACTCATTTATGTAAATACTATTCTTAGTATGAGAAACTGTTTCGGGATGGAACGTAATTAAAATGCTAGGTTGTTTTAAACCTATATTAAACTTCTTTTTGAATTCCTCAATGGAATAAAGTTTAAGTTTTTTTAAGTTATCTATGCTTAATGCTCCAACATTATAAACATTGCTTTTGGATCCAATTATCTCTGAAACTTTATTTTTATATTTTTCTGTAGAAGTAAAATGATATTTTGCAGTCAATGAAAGCGAGTGTCTAAATATATTATCAATTGCACCGGTTGTTGTTTCTCCACCAGAAATATGGGCTACTGGAATATTGAAAGGAATAGAAGACAATACAGCGGCATACATTTCATATCTGTCTCCAAGGCAAATTAGCAAATCATAGTTTTCTTTAGCCCAAATTGATGACGTTTTTATAGTTGTTAATCCCATTGCACTTGAGATAGCTTCAGGAGAATCTCCTAATACTAATGATTCTACAGTATACTTAATAGAAAAACCATCCGCCTTTATTTGGTCTAGTGTGTATCCGAATTGCCTAGAAACGTGAGTCCCCAGAGCAATAATATCTAAGTTGAATTTCTTTGATTTAAAAAGTAATTCAATTAAAGGCCTATATATACTATAGTCAGATCGCCCACATGTAAGTAATGCAATTCTTTTTACTTCAGATCTTCCCATCTTAATTTATGATCAATTGTTAAGTTAGTTTTCAAGCTTCGGCCAATAATTTTTTTGATATTCATGGGGGATATTCCATCTCCAGGTCTCTTCATGATTAAGTCAGATTCTTTTAGTGTATATCCTTTCTTAAGATTAGAAGCAATATGAATACTTCTTCTTGCTACAATAATATTTTTTGATTCAGCAGCACCTGGAATTTTAAGTCCATTGCCCATACTTTTTTCAATATTTCTTATTGCTTTTACCATTGCACTAAGTTCATTTGGCTCCAGCGATGCTTTATGGTCTGGGCCAATCATATTCTTATCAAGTGTAAAATGCTTTTCAATAACTGTTGCACCCATTGCTACAGCAGCAATAGGAACTTCTATGCCAGGTGTATGGTCTGAATAACCAACTTGCACACCAAACGCCTTTTTTAAAGTATTCATTGCATTTAAGTTTACGTCCTCAAAAGGAGTAGGGTACTCTGTTGTACAATGCATCAGTGTAATATCATTACGCTTCATCCCATTGTTGAGAAGGACTTTAATTGCTTCTTCAATTTCACTTAAGCAACACATTCCGGTGGAAAGTATCACATGTTTTTTGGTTTTTGCAGCCTTAACAAGTAATGGGTAGTTGGTAATATCTCCTGATGGTATTTTATGTAATCTTACTTTAAGCTTTTCTAATAAATCAAAGCTTTTCAAGTCAAATGCGGTACTTAAAAATTCTATTTTTTTTGAGTTACAATAGGTTTGTAGTTTTTTGTAGGCATCTAATGGAAGATGAATCTTTTTTGCCATCTCCAATTGAGATTCTTCTGCACCAGTAAGTCTGGCTTGGTACTTTGCTTTTGGAGCGGCAGAAGTCATCACAAGCTCTGGTATAGCTGTTTGAAACTTTACAATATCAGCACCACTTTTTTTTGCTTCATCTATCATTGCAATAGCCAAATCAAAATTTCCATTATGATTTACACCGGCTTCAGCAATTATTAAAACTTTTCCCATAATTACTTTGTCTTTTTCTTTGCGGAAATTTTCTTTTCAACCTGCTCCCAAGATTCAAATGCAATGGCTCTATCATCAATCCAATAATCGCCAATTGGTTTTCCTAATATTAATTGATGGTATTTTATGCCATTTTTTGCTAGCCAATCAGCAGTCATTTCATATTCCATCCATGTTCTTGCTGAGTAAATAATAATAGTATGACCTTGAGAATATAATTTGTCAATATATTTTTTTGCACCCGGCTTTATTTTAGCAAGTGCTCTACTGTATGTTTTTTCTTCGGTACAAATGGTACCATCTAAATCTATAATTAATCTCATTATGTAGCTTTTACAACTTTTAGTGTAGTTATTTTTATTGCTGTTTTTTTACTTTAATATATGTTTCTCTGTATGCTCTAAGCATTAATAAATTTTTTTTCCAATTATTATTGGGTTTAGTTTTTATACCTAAATAATCATTTAAAACATATAAAGGAATATTTGCACCTGCAGCAATAGATGCCGGAGCTCCACCACCTAAACGAGGATTTATTTCCATTACAACAATATTTTTTGTTTTCAATTCTTCCAAAAACTGAATTGTAATTGGTCCTGTTAGTTTCGATTTTAATAAAATGTTTTTTGAGATGGATATAATCTTAGTATTCTTAATTGTTATAGTCTTTGTTACTTCCCCTCCTGATACTTCTAATCGTTTTCTAGGAACAATAGAAATTATTTTTTGCGTTTTGGGAGATACATAGCAATCTACACTATACTCTGTCGCTTCTATATATTTCTGAAAAAGAAAGTTTTCTTTTTTAGTTGTTGAAATAAATTTAGCGTACTCTATTTTTGAGTGAAGTACCTGAATTCCTTTTGATGCAGAACCTAATCGAGGTTTGGCTATAATAGGAAAGCTTGACCTTGGTAGAGTAGGAGGTACGGGAATTTTACTGTTTTCAAACCATGAATTGGCTTTTACTTTATCAAAAAAAATGGTACACTCATCTTCGTTTGGCACTGGTATAAAAACCAAATTAGAATCAAGCTCTGATTTGAGTTTTGCTGCAACAACTGTAGCAGGATCAACAAAAGGGATAACTATATGTATATTGTTTTTCTTGATAGTGCTTTTTAAATGCTCAATAACTTTTATGTCATTCCATTTAAGACCAACTATAATTTGAGCAATGCCTGAAATAGGAACTTCTTTGCTTAATTCATAAGAAAAAATTGAGACTTTTTTGTTATGAGATTTGCCTGCTTCAATAAATTTTTCTGCGATGGAGATGCGTTTAGCTCCACCTAAAAATAATATGTTTATGTCTTTATTTTTTTTCAATTTTTAATAAGGAATATAACTACTTGGAATATTTACTAATCGTTCTTCAATATAAATAGCATTATCAATGTTTTCTGTAATACAATCTTTAAACATAACAAGTTTGTTCATTAATGTCCAAGATGGTCTTGTCATTACACCGTTTGAATTCGTAAATGCTAAAAACTCATCGCGTTGAGTTCTATCGTTTAATAAAATTGCATTTAACCAATAGTTTGACTTTGAATCCTTCGGTTCATGAATAAATGCAATGTTGTTCTTTTCAAAAAATCGTTTATAAGAAGCAGCAAGAGCTCTTTTCTTCTCTAAAAATAGATTAAGGTTTTCTAGTTGAGCACATGCCAGAGCTGCATTCAAATTAGGCATTCTGTAGTTGTATCCAATTTCATCGTGCACAAAATCCCATGCATGTGGAACTTTTGCTTGAGTGGTTAAATGTTTTGCCTTTTGAGCAATTTCTTTGTTGTTGGTAAGTATAGCGCCACCACCACCACATGTAATGGTTTTGTTCCCATTAAAGCTAAGTGTGCCTAATAATCCGAATGTGCCGGTGTGTTTCCCCTTATAAAAACTACCAATTGATTCTGCTGCATCTTCTATTAATGGAATATTATAGTTTGAGCAAATTTCAGCAATGGAGTCTATTTGCACTGGGTGTCCAAAGGTATGCATTGGAACACAAGCTGCTATGCGTTTACCCGATGGTTTATGATAACAGAAACCATCTTTTCTTATCTCAGTTTTATCTTTCAAAAAATTTAAAAGTTTTTCTGGGCAAAGACCAAGTGTCTCTTTGTTTATATCTATAAATAGAGGTTGGCTGCCTATATAACTTATTGCATTGCAGGTTGCAATAAATGATAATGGTTGTGTGATAACCAATTCATCGGATTTTAAACCTGCCAAAAGTAATGATATGTGCAGAGCTGCAGTTCCATTAACACAGGCTATTGCATAATTTGCACCACAATAGTCTTTTAAGTTTTTCTCGAAAAGGTTTACATATTCGCCTACTGAAGAAACAAAAGTAGAGTCTATAGCATCTGCCACATATTTTTTTTCATTACCAATAAAATAGGGGCGATGAAGCGGAATAGAGCCAGATGGTTCTTTAAATTGTTCTCTACAAAATTGTGTAAAATCGCTAAACACTATAAATATTGCTTTTGTAAAGTTTTAAATTTTCCTTTTTACTAAACCATTCTATGGTCTCCTTTAGTCCCTTGTCTAAATCATAATTAGGTTTCCATGAGGAATTACTAGTTATTTTATCATAAGCACCACATAGCCTTTCTACTTCACTTTTGTCGGGGCGCATTCGTTTTTCTTCTTGTATAATTTTAGCTTGTTTGCCTGTTAATTGCATTATTTTTTTCGCTAAATCACCTACGCTTATTTCTTGACCTGTTGCCAAATTAACTTCTTGACCTAACAGTTTGGTGCTTTTTGCAACCTCTAAAAAACCATTGGCCGTATCTTTTACGTATAAAAAATCTCGTGTAGTAGATAATGTGCCCAATTTTATTTGTTCGTAACCGGAAAGCAGCTGTGTAATAATGGTTGGAATAATAGCTCTATTTGATTGTCGTGGACCAAACGTATTAAATGGTCGTACAATAGTTAATGGAAGATTAAAACTTCTATAAAAAGATTCTGCGATACTATCAGCACCAATTTTTGTAGCAGAATAGGGGGATTGCGGCTGCTTAGGGTGTTTTTCATCAATAGGAACATACAATGCTGTACCATATACTTCAGATGTAGATGTTACAATTACTCGGCTAACATTATTAAGCAAGCATGCATTTAAAATATTAGCTGTCCCTTGAATATTAGTATCTATGTAGGAGTTAGGTGCTTGATAACTATATGGAATAGCAATCAATGCAGCCAAATGAAGTACGGTATCTACATCTTTTGTAATACTTATCATTTGACTGTTATCTCTTATGTCTCCTGATATTACCTCAATTGCCTCCAATTTTTCTTTTGGAAAGGTGTCTAACCAACCATACGATCCGGTTGATTTGTAGGACACTAATGCCTTTACTTGATAACCTTGGTCAACTAACAACTCTGTTAAATGGCTACCAATAAATCCTCCGGAACCTGTTACTAATACTTTTTTCATTCAGTTAATTAAGTATGTAAGATGAGTGTTAAATTATTATGTAAATTTGAAACAAAACAACCTCATTTATTTCGTAATTATTTAAATACTAAGTAAATATAAAATTTTAAAGAGAGGAAAGGAAATAAAATTAGCACTATATTGTTGCTGATTACGTTTAATAAATGAAATATCTAGATTTAAATATAGTGGGTATAATTTTGTTTTGGTTTAAAACAAAACTAAAAAACTATTACTACTATTTATTCAAGTATTATCCGTTGGGATTTGGGGTAATTTCGAAAACAAAAGAATTAAAAAATAGTAAGGCAGATAAGTGTGCCATTGTTTTTGCAAATGGTCCATCATTAGGTAAAATTTCTGCTGATAAAGTGGCTTTGTTACAGGGAACTGGAGATTATGAAGTTTTAGCAGTTAACTCTTATATCACTTCCACTTTTGCTGATTTGGTTAAGCCCAATTATTATATAATAAGTGATCCTGCTTATATCGTGCCAGAAACAATAAGCGAGGAGCGTTTGTCAAAAATTAGAAAAGAGGAGTTGAAAAAAGATGTGGATAAACTTTTAGAAAACAAAACTAAAGTTTTTATATCAGCGCAATACTATACAAAAGCTCCTTTTCAAACTAAATATGCTTTTTTTGATTCTGCCAACTTTTTTTCTAACAATGTCAATATATTAAAACCTGCTGGATACTTAAGTATGACGGCATATAAAGCATTGGCAATAGCTTGTTTTATGGGCTATAAGAATATATATATATGCGGTTTTGATAACAACTATTTTAAGAATGTTGTTGTAGATGAAAATAATGGAATGTACTACATTGATACACATTTTTACAATTCAGATAACAAACCACCTAGAAAGGTGGTCGACTCTCATTCAAAATCAATAGGTGAATTGCTATATTTCCATCATTATAATTTTAAACATTTAGAAAAATTCAAAGCGTTTCCTATTGTAAACTTAGATAAAGAAGGCTTGGTTGATTCTTTTTCTAAAAAGCACGATTTAGATATTTATAAGTAATTTTTGGTACCCACTAGATAGAATAAATGCGATACGAAGAAAGAGTTCCGGATGAGTTGTTTGAAGGTGATAAATACCTTGGGCGTCCTGCTGATTTTACGGATAAAATTATTGAGCGTAGGTGTAAACTAGTTGAGGAGTTCAACGATTTTATTGGAAAAGATAAAGAACTACTTGATATAGGTTGTGGAAACGGAGCATCTGTTTTTATGCTTGCGCCAAAAATGAAGCATTGTTTAGGTATTGATATCAATGAAAAAAACAAAGAAGAGTTTGAAAAATATAAATCAAAAACAAAAATTGACAATTGTGATTTTAAATTGTTTGATATAGATAAAGACAATCTGCCTAAACAGTTTGATAGAATAATCAGTTTCGAAGTTATTGAACATCTTCCCAATGAAAAAAGTGTGAAGTTTTATTACGATTCACTGAAAGACGATGGACTGATTGCTATAACAGTTCCAAATAAATGGTGGATTTTTGAAACACATGGAGCCAAATTGCCTTTATTACCATGGAATCGGGTTCCGTTTTTTTCGTGGTTGCCTAAATTTATTCATGAACGTTACTCAAATGCCCGAATTTATACTAAATCGAGAATTACAAAGTTATTAGAGAGTGTTGGGTTTGAAATTCTATCTACAGCTTATATAACAGCCCCAATGGATGTTTTAAAGGAGGGGAGGTTTAAAAATTTTGTAGTTGGTGGTTTTTTCAATTCAGATACCACTTCAATTCCTTTTAAATCCACCTCTATACTTGTATTTGCCAGAAAAAAGAAAAAAAGTAATTGAGTTCAATTAGAAAATATAGTTTATTAATTACCATCATCTCCTACATTGGAGTTATTATCGGTTACATAAACAAGACATTATTATTTCCCAATTATTTAACTCCGGATCAAGTTGGGTTGGCCAATGTAATGATAAACATTGCTATTGTATTTGCTCAGTTTTCCATGCTTGGTGTTGGAGCTATTACACTCAGATTCTTTCCCTATTTTAATGATAGAGCTAGACAACATCATGGTTTTTTATTTTGGGGAAGTGCGCTTGCTGCAATTGGAAGTTTACTAATGGCCTTTGTATTTCTGTATTTCGATGGTTTTATTACAACGCATTTCGGCTCTAAATCGCCTTTAATAGCCGAGTATTATTTATATCTAATCCCTCTTGGAATTTCAACTACCTTCTATTTATTTTTTGATTCATTTTTAAGGTCTATATACAAATCTGTTGTTCCTGTATTTGTAAACGAAGTGCTGCTTCGACTCTTAATTACAATCTGTATTTTGCTTTATGCTATTAATTTGATAAGCTTTCATCAGTTTGTTATTATATATGTAATTGTCAATAGCTCGACTGCCTTAATTTTATTGGCGTATATCGCTTACCTCAAACAATTTACACTTAAGGTTGAGCTTACATTTAGAATTAAAAAGCTGTATAAGAAAATTTTGATTTATGGTGGTTTTACAATTTTAACAATAGCCAGTGGCTCTTTAATATTGAATATGGATAGTCTGTTGATTACAGGCTTGATGGATAATGGATTGTATCATTTTGGAATTTATTCAACCGTATTTTATATAAGTAGTTTGATATTGATGCCATACAGAGCGCTATCTCGCATGACAAGCCCTTTGGTTGCCGAATATTGGAGAGAAAATGATTTAACTAAAATGGAGGTGTTGTATAAGAAGGTTAGCTTGATTAATACAATAATAGGAGGGGGGCTTTTTATTGTATTATGGGTAAATATTGACAATTTATTGAGTTTTCTTCCAATGGAATATAGGGGAGCGCAAAATGTTTTTTTATTTGTTGCATTAGGTCGCCTTTTTGATATGATAACCGGCTTAAATGGTTTGATAATTAGCACATCGAGGAAATATAAATACGAAATTTTGTTTTCATTGTTTTTTGCAATACTCACCTTTGTTTCGTGCTATGTTTTTATTGTCAATCTCAATTTAGGTATTGATGGAGCTGCATTGGCTACCATGCTTACAATTGTTGTTTCAAACTTGATTCGATTGTATTTTGTTCAGTATAATTTTAAAATTCAACCATTTAGTAAAGCTATTTTAATTATTACACTAATAGGAGCATTTGCAACTATTATCATTCATTTTATACCAACTTTCACTAACGTTTACATGGATGGAATAATAAGAAGTATGATGGTATTACTGCTTTTTGTTCTGCCCATCTATTTACTAAAATTATCACACGATTTTAATTCTTTTTTTGATAAATATTTGAAAAGGAATAAGTCCATAAACGTGAATAAGTAATAGCACTTCTGAAAATGAAAGTGTTTCCATTGATTTTGACTTTGCCAATATGATACCCCAAAACTTTTTCCTTCCTCAAGTTTTGAAATGGTGCGGACGTAGATTATTAAAACTTAAAATAGTTAAACATGAACCCAAAGGTTGATTTTTATTTTAATAGAGCCCAAAAGTGGCAGGCAGAATTGGAAAAATTGAGGACAATAGTTCTTGATTGTGCCCTACAAGAAGATGTAAAGTGGGGTGTGCCTTGTTACAATTTTCAGAAAAAGAACATTGTGTTAATTCACGTATTTAAAGAATATTGTGCGCTTTTGTTTTTTAAAGGCGCTTTGCTAAAAGATACTAATAGTATTCTTGTTCAGCAAACAAAGAATGTACAGGCTGCCCGGCAGATTCGTTTTACAAGTGAAAGAGAAATAGATAAGATGGCGAAAACTGTTAAAGCATATATACATGAAGCTATTGAAATAGAAAAAGCTGGCTTGAAGGTAGAATTCAAGAAAACTACTGAGTTCGATATGCCTAAAGAATTTCAAAATAAGTTAAAGGAAATGCCAGACTTGAAAATTGCTTTTAATTCATTGACTCCCGGCCGACAAAGAGCCTATCTTCTTCATTTTTCTACACCCAAACAATCCCAAACACGAGTGTCTAGAATTGAAAAGTGTATCAAGCAAATTCTCAACGGAATAGGGTTGAATGATAATAAACGTAAGTAGAAAAGAATGAAATCCTAGTTTTGCTTTGCACTTAGTAGTAATGAGTCGATTTTCTATAACTAAGATATTGAATTTAAAGCACTCATTATTATTGATTTTAAGCCAAAATACTTTGTTCGCTAGTTTTCTGTTGACTAAATTTGACAAACATTTTAAAATCGCGCTATAATATGAAAAAGGTACTTAAATGGTTTTTTATAGTTGTTATAATTTTATTGGTTGTAATAATTTCCTTGCCGTTTATGTTTAAAGGAAAAATAATTGCAGAAGTTAAAAAGCAGGCAAATGAAAATTTGAATGCAAAAGTTGATTTTGGAGATATTGATTTAACGCTTTTAAGTTCTTTTCCTTATTTCGGATTGGCAATTGATAATTTATCAATTGTTGGTGTAAATGATTTTGAAGGAGATACACTTATTTCCTCGAAGCAAATATCAGTTTCATTGAATTTGATGAGTGTGATAAAAGGAGAAGAGTATTCTATCCGTTCAATAAAATTAGTTGAGCCGCATATTTTCGCAAAAGTGTTGAAAGATGGAAGAGCGAACTGGGATATTGCCAAACCAAGCACAGATACTATGAAAGCAGCTGAACCGGAAGCTGCTACTAAATTCAAAATGAAACTTAAGTCGTTTGTAATTAATGATGCCAACATTATTTATGACGATAAATCTCTCGATTTTTACACAGCTCTAGTTGGCATGAATCACGAACTAAGTGGAGATTTTACGCAAGACGATTTCTTATTAAAAACACTTACGGAGATTAAACAATTTACGATGGGTTATGGAGGCGTAAATTATTTATCAAAAGCAAAAACTGTTATTAAAATGGATTTAGATGCAAATATGCCCAATTTTAAGTTTGTGTTTAAGGATAATAAAATTGATTTGAATGAGTTGTCTTTTCAATTTGACGGATTTTTTGCAATGCCTAAAGAGGATATGGAAATGGATTTGACCTTTAAAGCGTTGCAAAGCGAGTTTAAAAGTTTTTTGTCTTTGATACCAAGTGCTTATTCCGCAGATTTTGCGAATATTAAAACTGCCGGATCGCTTGGATTTGATGGTTTTGTAAAAGGAATTTATAACGAAAAGAAAATGCCAGCTTTTGCTCTAAATCTAGTAGTAAAAGATGCCATGTTTAAATATCCTTCTTTGCCAAAGTCGGTTAACAATATTCAATTAGATGTACATGTAAATAACAAAACCGGAGATCCGGACAATACACTAATTGACATAAATAAATTTCATGCAGAAATGGCGGGAAATCCTGTGGATGTTCTTATGCATATTGCAACACCCGTTTCCGACCCCAATATAAATGGTTCCATAAAAGGTAAAGTAGATTTAGCAAGTGTAAGAGATTTTATGCCTACCGATGGTTCTGAAATGCAAGGGCAGATTGCTGCTGATTTAGATTTAAAGGGTAAAATGTCTTCTATCGAGAAGGAAAAATACGAAGAGTTCAACGCAAAGGGGACATTGGAAGTTGCCAATGTAACATACAAAAGCAAAGATACTCCATATGATTTATCGGTAAAGAAGATGGTATTGGCTTTCTCTCCTCAATTTGTTGATTTAAAAGAGATGAGCGGAATGCTTGGTAAAAGCGACTTTCAAGCCAACGGAAAGATTGATAATTTCTTACAATACTATTTTAAAAATGAATTGCTTAAGGGGCATTTCAATTTTAATTCTACTTTTTTTGATGTAAATCAATTTATGGCAGACGATGCTTCAACGGCTTCCGCAACTCCTGCTGCTGCTGATACAGCGCCAATGTCGGTTGTGGAGGTGCCTGCTAATATAGATTTTGTACTTAATTCTTCCATCTCTAAATTGTTGTATGATAATTTAGTAATAACAAATACCAAAGGCGAAATAGTTATTAGAAACCAACAAGTACAAATGAATGGTGTGAGCTTGCATACACTTGGCGGAGAAATGACAATGAGAGGAATTTATAACACACAAAATGTAAAAAATCCAACAATCGATTTTGATTTAGGAATTTCTAATTTTGATATTCCGTCCACATACAAAGCATTTGTAACCGTGCAGAAATTGGCTCCGGTTGCACAATATACCAAAGGAAATTTTTCAACGCAGTTAAAATTAAAGTCTGTACTTGACAAAACTATGATGCCTAAATACGAAACTATGGCTGGCGGAGGAAAGTTGCAAACCAAAGCTATTACTGTTTCCGGTTTTGAGCCACTAAACAAATTGGCAGATGCTCTGAAAATGGAGAAGTATAAAAAGATGGATTTGCAAAACTTAGATATTACTTACTCTTTTAAAGATGGTAGAATAAATGTAGAACCATTTGAAATGAAAACCGGCAATACAAAAGGAATTGTACAAGGCTACAACAGTTTCGATCAAACAATAAACTACACAATGGATTTAGAAATTCCTCGTTCTGAATTTGGCTCTCAAGCAAATGCGGCTGTAAATAGTTTGTTAGCGCAGGCAAACAGCAAAGGTGCAAATTTATCTGTTGGTGAAACTGTAAGTTTGAAAGCACTGATTGGAGGAACAATTTTGAAGCCGACAATTTCAACCAGTTTAAAAGATGCAAAAAACAAAGCGGTAGATGATTTAAAAGAGAAGGCTAAAGAAGAGTTTGATAAACAGAAAAAAGAGTTAGAGGATAAGGCAAGAGCAGAAGCAGATAAATTAAAAAAAGAAGCCGAAGAAAAAGCAAAAGCAGAGGCCGATAGATTGAAAAAAGAAGCGGAAGCAAAAGCGAAGGCGGAAGCCGATAAGCTTAAAAAACAAGCGGAAGAAAAAGGTAAAGATGCTATAAAGGATTTGTTTAAAAAGCCGAAGTAATTTTTAATTGGTTGATTTAACGAGCACCTAAATCCTAACGCTAATCAAATGCTATTAGTTTATTCGTACAAAATAACACCTCGGTTAAAATATACATTCAATCTTTATTTTAAGGATTTATTGGGTATCGACTATAAGCTAACTACTTCTCGACAAGATTTTATTACCTCAGAGCTTCCTAAAATAAGCTATTCTGAGCTTCCACTAAAAGATGAAATTCATTTTCAGTCGAGAACAATGCTTTTTGAGACGGGAATTTTAGACCAAAATATTGCGGTGTCGGATTATTTGGGTTCAAAAATATTTTTTATGGTTGGCAATGAATCTGTATTGCCTTTTGATGTTTTTGCTGCAGGTTTTTATTTGGTAAGCAGATACGAAGAGTATTTGCCACATATTAGAGATGCCTACGATAGATTTGAAGCCAAAGACAGTCTTGCCTTTCAGAATAATTTTTTACAAACTCCAATTGTTAATACTTGGGCGCAATGGATAAAGCAAATACTAAAAAATAAATATCCATCTGTTATTTTTAAAGAACCAACCTATAAATTTATTTCTACTATTGATATTGATAATGCCTATGCTTACAAAGAAAAAGGCTTGGCTAGGACACTTGGCGGGTATGCAAAATCAATTATTGATTTTAATACAAAAGCACTAAAAGACCGTACCAGAGTGTTGTTGCGTTTGCAGGCAGATCCGTATGATACATTTCAATATCAGCTGGAGTTTCATAAACGTAAGAAAGTAACAACTATTTATTTTTTTCTTCTGGGAACATACGGGTTAAATGACAAGAATTTATCGCCCGACAATAAAAAATTTCAATCGCTTATCAAAAATATTGCAGATTATGCTCAAGTAGGCATTCATCCTTCATTTGGTTCTAATAAAGACAAAGAGCAGTTGAAGTCGGAAATCAATATACTTTCAAAAATATTGCATAGAGAAATCACACAAAGTAGACAGCATTTCTTAAAACTTACTCTTCCAGAAACATACAGAAATTTAATTGATTTTGATATAACGGATGATTATACGATGGGCTACGCATCTCAAGTAGGGTTTCGGGCAAGTATTTGTACTCCATTTTATTTTTATGATTTAGACAGTGAATCGGAAACAAAACTTAGAATTCATCCATTTGCAATGATGGAGGGGACTTTAAAGTATTATATGAATATTGATTCTGAGAATGCAATGTCTTACATAAAGCCATTAATAGACAATATTAAAGCCGTGAATGGAACTTTTATTAGTTTGTGGCACAATGATACGTTAAGTGATTTAGGAATTTGGAAAGGATGGCGAAGTATCTATGAAGAGATGGTAGATTATGCACAATAGTTTGATAATTGAAAAAAGTAATCCATTAAATAACTATCCTCTAGAAATGCTTATACCGCTTAAGTTTACAATACTACACCATATGACATTGAAAAACAAAGAACATTACTTATGAAAGAAAGGATTTACTCAATTCTTAAGTTGTTTTTTCCTTTTGTGTTGGTATATGGTAAACGATTAAAAAAATACATAAGGCGTAGGAGACTTCATAAACAAGAACTGTTAGGAAATGTAGTTTCTCAAAAGCAATTAGAGGAAGATCTTGCGGCAATAGGTTTGCAAAAGGGCGATTCTGTTATAGTTCATAGCAGCTTGCGAAAAATAGGTGTAGTGCAAGGGGGGGCGCAAGCTGTAATTGATGCATTGTTGAATGTACTTACTCCAAATGGAACATTGTTATGTCCAACATCTACAGCTAATAAACTATATAAACATTATTTGGAAGAGAATCCTGTGTTTGATGTTCGCAATACTCCTTCTTTATACGGTACAATTACAGAAACTTTTAGGAAAATGCCTGGGGTAAAGCGAAGTATACATCCCACAGAGTCTGTTGCAGCCAAGGGGCCTTTGGCTTCGTATTTTGTAGAGGAACATTTTAATCAACTTACACCTTATAACGATAAGTCGCCATTCTATAAATTGTGTTTAAAGAATGGAAAGATATTATTGCTTGGTGTAAAAGTTGAAGTCTGTATCAATTTACACGTTGTAGAAGATTTACTTCCTAGTTACATGCCGGATGTTTATTATCCTAAAAACTTTAAGGCAAACGTGATTGATTACGAAGGAGTGCGGCATACAGTTGATACCAAAGTTCATGATCCTAAATATGCTTATATTAGAAAGCCAAATTCGTTACAGCGTTATTTTGATGAGGCAGGAATAATAAAACATGGTAAAATTGGCAATGCAGATGCAATGCTTATTGATGCCAATGAAATGTTGCAATGCATGATTCGGATTTTTAATGAAAGGGGAATTACGATGTATTCTCCCAATGGCATTAGTAAGTAGCAACATGAATATTTATATCACACTTGATTACGAATTGTATTTTGGCACTAAAGTTGGGAGTGCCGAAAAGTGTATGCTTTTCCCAACAAATAGACTTATTGAAATAGCTAAAAAGCATAAGGTGTGCTTTACCTTTTTTGTAGATGCAGGATATTTAGTGAAACTAAAGCAATTAAAGGGAAAATTTAAGCAGTTGGAAAATGATTATGCTTCCGTTACCCATCAAATCAAAAACTTAGTAGCTCTTGGCCATGATGTTCAATTACACGTTCATCCACACTGGGAGGATGCTTATTACAACGGTAGCGAGTGGTCGATGGATGTGAGCAGGTATAAAATTTCCGATTTCTCTGATGAAGAAGCTGAGCAAATAATTTTGAAATATGCAGATGAGCTTTTGCAGGTAACACAAAAACCACTTCATACATTTAGAGCCGGAGGTTGGTGTATACAGCCATTTGCAAAATTTAGAAATGCGTTGAGTAAGATTGGTGTAAAGATAGATTCAACAGTATATAAAGGAGGAAAACAGGTGCTTGCCAATTATAATTATGATTTTACAAATTGCCCAGATATGCACGAATGGAGGTTTTCGAACGATGTAACTGTGGAAGATAAAAATGGCGACTTTCTAGAGCTTCCTATTTATTCGGAAAAGATAGCTCCATTTTTCTTTTGGAAACTTTTTTTGTTGGGAAGGTTAAATCCAAAGGAGCACAAGTCAATAGGAGATGGGTATTCTATTTCTGTAAAAGGCTATAGAAAAAAAATGCTTACACAATTCACTCTTAATTGTGCAAATATTGAAGGATATTTTGCTTCACTGTTAGAAAAGCAGTCTGAAAATGCAGAAAAGAAAGGTGTTGCAAATATGGTTGTAATTGGTCATCCAAAAGCACTAACACATTATTCATTAAAAAAATTGGACGAATATTTGCAAAACAATATTCGCAAATACAACTTTACTACCTTTAGTCAACAATTTTTTAAGTAACATGTGGAAAGTAATTTCTTCTTCCAATATTGATAAAAAGCGCTGGGATAAAGCGATTACAGAGAGTTTTAATTCGAGTGTGTTGGCATTGAGTTGGTATTTAGATAGTACAAATCCTAAATGGCAAGCATTGGTGTTTAATGATTATGAGGCCGTTTTTCCGCTATCGGTGGGGAAAAAATTTGGAGTATCTTATTTATATCAACCACATTTTACCAATTATTTTGATGTTTATACCAGCAATAAAAGTATATACACCAAACTCTTACAAGAAGCATTGGTTAAAATAACTTCTGATTATAAGTTTATAGATGTCAATATTCCTACTGTTGGATACTTGGGTCAAGTAAAGCTTACAGCAAAGCATTCTCAGATGTTGCAGCTTAATCAGTCGCATTCTGATAGCGTGAAGAAATATTCAGAAAATACGGTTCGGAATATAAAGAAAGCTCAAAAGAATATTTTTGCTCTACATACGGCAATTGAGGCGGAAGACTTTGTTCGCTTGTTTAAAAAATATACACATAAAAAGATTAGCGCATACAACTCCAAGGAGTATAAAATGATGATTGAAATTATGAAACAATCTACTGCTAATGGCGTTGGGAAGATTTATGTATTGAAAAAGGAGCAGGAAGTTATTGCAGCTTCGTATTATCTTGTTTGGCAAAACAGAGTCTTGTATTTTAAAGGATTTACAACCGAAGTAGGGAAAAGTATTGGTGCCATGCATTACATCATGGATAAGGTTATTAAAGAGTATCAAAACAAAGATTTTGTTTTAGATTTTGGAGGCTCTAATGTCGATTCTGTTGCTCGATTTAACAAGGGCTTCGGTGCAGTTGATTATACATATTTAAATTTTAAGTATAATAAACTTCCTAGAATAATTTCAGTATTTAAAAAATAAACCAACATTACGGATTAACCTATTTAATTCGTATTTTAAAGTATGGTTACAGTCTTCAATACCCATAATACTATTCTGAATAATTATATAGCAGAAATGCGCGATGTATCTATTCAAAAGGATGCTTTGCGATTTAGAAAAAACATTGAACGCATAGGCCAGTTAATGGCGTATGAGATAAGTAAAAAAATTACATACTCATCTGCGCAAATTACTACTCCTTTGGGCTTAGCAAAAGAGAATGTTATAGCTGAGCAGCCTGTTTTAGCCACTATATTGCGTGCCGGACTGCCTTTTCATTATGGAATGTTGTCTGTGTTTGACAAAGCTGAAAATGCCTTTATTACAGCCTTTAGGAAGTATTCTAGCGAAACTGAATTTAGTGTCGAAATACAATATATGGCATGCCCTGATTTGACTGGGAAAACCTTAATTCTTTGCGACCCAATGTTGGCAAGTGGTTCATCTATGTTTGGGGTGTATGAAAAAATGTTAAAGAATGGGAAGCCGGCAAAAGTGCACATTGCATCAATTATAGCGAGCCAGAAGGCGGTTGACTTTGTATCGTCTAAGTTTGGGACGGATGTAGATATATGGATTGGAGCGGTTGATAAAGAATTGAATTCGCATTCCTATATAGTTCCGGGATTAGGTGATGCCGGAGATTTAGCATTTGGAGAAAAATTATGAACGAGGAACTTTGGAAAATCGTAAGTGTATTTATTCTCAGTGCTATCAAATTTGGAATAGGTGGCGTTCCTGCGGCAATTTTTGCCAAATTTTCTTTTTTTAAATCCGTTACTATTACCACAATTGGTGGTATTACCGGAACCGTTTTTTTTACATATTTAAGCGATTGGCTTATTAAAGGGTTGAAAAAAGTAAAGGATAAAAAGCAAAAAAAAGCAAAGCGGAAGTTTACAAAAACAAACAGAGTAATTGTTTGGACAAAGATGAAATTAGGACTTACAGGAATCGCTGTTATTACACCACTTTTTCTATCTATTCCGCTAGGCTGTTTTATTGCAATGCGCTACTATGAAAATAAGCAGCGTGTAATATTGTACATGTCTGTATCTATATTTATGTATGCAGTTGGGTTGTATTTTTTCTATAAATATATTTATAGCAGCATACTAAGTTTGCTTAGTTAGTTCTCAATTGTAAATTTATATTCGATATATGACATTGCTCTTAGCAAAAAAAAGTAATAAGACACGAGAGTTGAATACCGTTATTGTTAATTCGGTAGATAAGATTAATAGCGATCACTGGAATCTAGTATTAAATGATAGAAATATTTATCTGTCTTTGGCTTACTTGCAGGCTATCGAAAAATCATTAAAAAGAGATATTGCTTTTCGTTATTTGCTTTTTTATAATGCAGCTTCTAAACCTGTTGCTATTGCTGTTGTTCAATGTTTATTGTTTATTGATAAGGGCCGAAAAGAGCACGAACAGTTTTGTTCGGTCCGCAATACAATAAAAGATAAAATAGTAGATCCATTAGGAGCTAAAGTTTTAGTTTGTGGGAATCCCTTTTCGTGTGGAGAAAACGGATTTTTATTCGTTAATGATATTTCTGCTGTTCAAGCATATATAAATCTAGCGAAAGAGTTATTGCTTTTGCAAAAGAGAGAAGAAAAAGAACTTGGCGCTTCTTTAGTTTTAGCTAAAGAGTTCTGGCCTTCTTCTGTTTCCGTAGCAAATGAATTTGAAGGTGTTGGCTTCAAAGGTTTTTTTGCAGATGTAAATATGGTATTAGCATTGTCTGACAGTTGGAAGTCGTTTGATGACTATTTGTTGAGTATGAATACCAAGTTTAGAACAAAAGCTAAAGCGGCCTATAAAAAATCAACGGATGTTGTAGTTAAGGAATTTGAAGCAAAGGATATAATACAATATTCAGCAACTATAAATTACTTGTATGGTCAAGTGTTAGATAAATCGTTATTTAAGTTCGGAGAGCTGAATGCCGATGTGTTTTGCCATCTAAAAAAGGCACTAAAGAAAGATTTTATATTTACCGGATATTTTGTAGAAGAAAACTTGGTTGGTTTTAGTACCGCCTTTATTTCAAATGCTACTTTGGATGCAAACTATGTTGGAATTAATTACAATTTGAATCAAAAGTATGCGTTATACTCCCGAATGTTGTATGATTATGTTGCTTTAGCTATAACAAGAAGATGTAGTCAATTATCTTTTGGTAGAACTGCCGAAGAAATTAAAAGCTCGGTTGGTGCATTACCAGTTAATATGAAGTTGTATATTCGACATAAGAATATACTTACAAATAAATTAGTAAAGTCAATTGTAGGAGCAATAAAGCCTAGTAAATTTGAACTTAGAGCTCCTTTTAAAGTGGCCTAAAGTAAGGAGCGTAGTAAAATACTTAAAAAGAAAAGGTGCAAGAATATTAATTCTTGCACCTTTTCTTTTTAAGTAATAAAAGTATTAGAAAGCAAATCCAATACACAAACCGCCTCTTATTCCAGCAAATGGCGTAGTGATTTTTAACGAGGCTTTGTCTCCAGAAACGCTGCTTGTAGCAGAA
The DNA here is from genome assembly GCA_017303975.1 of Bacteroidota bacterium. NCBI lineage: Bacteria > Pseudomonadati > Bacteroidota > Bacteroidota bacterium. Next base: position 10,147 of record JAFLBG010000029.1, on the reverse strand, counting down.
CCAAACGGAATTTCAATTTCATCCAACTGCTCTTTAAATTCATCCGGGTCTTGCGCTATAACATAACTAGACACTTCACCCGTTATGTTTGATGCTCCGCCATGGAATCCAATTATCCACCAGTCTATAGAAACACGTTCTTTTATTAACCACTGACAGCCAAACATTAATCCTCCACCTATACCAGAAAAAGAAATTTTCATATCCACCGGAATTTTGCTAATACCACTACCAGTTGAGTCCTCAAAAAGGAAAGAAGTTGACATGCTGTATTTAGAATAACGAAGATATGGAGCAATATAAAATCCCTTTGGGGCTTGCTTTTCCTGTTTCTTACCAGGATAGAATCGAAATTCAGGTGTGATGGAAAATCCACTCAACTTCATTTGAGAAAGTGTTCCGCTGCTATCGTTGTCTGTTAAAATTGAAGGTAAACCACGAGAAGGTAAAAATCCAACACCTAGAGCAACTGATATGTTTTTGTGTAAAGCTCTTTCATATTGAAAATTAAAACTTGTTGCACCCAATCCAAAGAGGTTTAGTTTTATAACATTCGGATGGATAGATTTTGGTTTTTCTGTATTCATAACCACTGCAGGAGGAGCCGGCACTGTTGTTGAATCGGTAGCCATTGCCGGTGTTGGCTCTTGCGCCAATGCAGGCAATGCAAGAATAGAAACTAGCAAAAAGGAGTAAACTGTTTTTTTCATAATTAGGGGTGTTTGTTGTTAAAATTAAGTGCGCAAGATACAAAATTATCAGTGCTTCCCACAGGAATGTATTTGATAAAAATAGAAAATGAAGGTGTTTCTTCTGCTAAGAAAATAATTATTTCTAAATAGATATAGAAAAATTTAGCAACACTTTTTGATAATTGCAATACACTCCAATAACTCGTCCTTGGTAATACATAGAGGAGGGGCAAGGCGTATGATTGTTTCGTGAGTTGGTTTGGCAAGCAACCCGTTATTTTTTAAATCAATACAAACGTCCCATGCAGATTTACCTTTTGTGGAATCTATTTCTATGGCTGCCCACAAGCCTTTTGCACGTACTGCTTTTACAAAAGATGATTTTTCCTTTATGTTTTCTAATTCTGCAGTTAAAATTTTTCCAAGCTCTTCGGAGTTTTTATACATTTCTTCTTCTTCCAAAACTTTTATAGCTGCAATCGCTACTTTGCAAGCAACAGGATTTCCGCCATATGTAGAACCATGCTGACCTGGTTTTATGGTAAGCATAATTTCATTAGATGTTAAAACAGCCGAAACAGGATACGTACCACCGGATAGTGCTTTTCCCAAAATCAAAATATCGGGTTTTACTTGTTCATGGTCGCAAGCCAAACGTTTTCCTGTTCTGCCTAGCCCTGATTGAATTTCGTCTGCAATAAATAGTACATTGTATTTTTTGCATATTGCGTAACACGTTTTTAGATATCCTTTATCTGGCACAATTACACCCGCTTCTCCTTGTATTGGTTCTACTAAAAATCCTGCAATGGTTTTGTCGCTTTTTAGCAGCGATTCTAATGCTTCACTATTGTTATATGGAATTTTTAAAATCCCCGGAGTATAGGGCCCAAAATTTGACGTAGAGTCGGCATCTGTAGAAGCTGAGATAATTGAAATCGTTCGCCCATGAAAATTATTTTCACAAACTATAATTTTTGCTTGGTTAGAAGGAACGTTTTTTACCTCATAAGCCCATTTGCGACAAAGCTTTAAGGCTGTTTCAACAGCTTCTGCTCCTGTATTCATTGGTAGCACTTTATCAAAACCAAAATAAGTGGTAATAAATTCTTCGTACTCACCTAACGATGAATTGTAAAAAGCTCTGGATGTTAAACTTAATTTTTTAGTTTGTTCGATAAGTGCATTCACAATTTTAGGGTGCGAGTGCCCTTGATTAACGGCCGAATAAGCAGATAAAAAATCAAAATATTTTTTACCCTCTACATCCCAAACATACACACCTTCTCCTTTTTCTAGAACAACCGGAAGTGGGTGGTAATTGTGAGCACCGTGTTTCTCTTCTAAATTAATATAATAATCGGAGGTTTTATTTTTCATTTGTGTTGCGATTTCCATACATCTAAAATTACTTGCTTACTCGATAGCCATTTATAATCCAAAAATACTGATATTTATTGTGGTTTTGAAATTTAATAGTTAGGCTCCAATGAATACGAAGATTATAGAAAATTTACAAGTAATTGATATTAGCTCGGAAGGCTTGGCTGTGGCTAAACATAATGAGTTGGTTATTTTTATTGCAAATGCGGTACCCGGTGATATTATTGATGTGGAAATTACACGGAAAAAAAATAAGTATGCCGAGGGGAAAGCAATTAAATTTCACTCGTATTCCGAAAAGCGAGCTAACCCGGCTTGCAGCCACTTTGGTGTTTGTGGAGGATGCAAATGGCAAAACATTGATTATAAATACCAATTAGAGTTCAAGCAAAAGCAGGTTGTTGATGCACTTACAAGAATTGGCAAAATTGATATAAAGGAAATAAGGTCAATTAAGCCTTCTGCAAATCATTACAACTATAGAAATAAATTGGAGTTTACTTTTTCAGCAAAAAAGTGGCTTACCAACGAACAAATAAAAAGCGAAGAGAAGTTTGAAAATAGGAATGGTCTTGGATTCCATATTCCACGAATGTTTGATAAGGTGTTGGATATTGACAAGTGTTATTTACAAGACGATTTTTCCAATGATGTAAGGGATACTGTTAAGGAATATGCACTACAAAACAACGTGTCCTTTTATGATATCCGCGAGCAAAAAGGGTTGTTGCGGAATTTGTTGATTCGAAATACAACTATTGGTGAATGGATGGTGGCCGTTGTGTTTTTTGAAAACGAGAAAGAGGTAATTGAAGGATTGATGAATCATTTGAAATCTACTTTTCCGCAAATTACAAGTTTGCTTTACTTTATTAATCATAAAAAGAATGATACTGTTGGCGATTTACCTTTTACTGTGTTTTCTGGCAAAGATCATATTGTAGAAAAATTTGGCGAAATAGAATACAAGATTGGGCCTAAATCTTTTTTTCAAACAAATCCTGTTCAAGCGCATGAAATGTACAAAGCTGTGCTCGATTTAGCTGATTTAAAAGGCAATGAATTGGTATATGACTTATATACAGGAACAGGTTCTATTGCAAATTTCGTTGCTCATAAAGCGCTTGCCGTTGTTGGGATTGAATATGTAAAAGAGGCAACTGATGATGCAAAATACAATTCAGAAATAAATAAAATTACCAACACTTCTTTCTTTGCTGGGGATATGAAAGATATTTTAACAACAGATTTTGTTGCTGCAAATGGAAAGCCAGATGTAATAATTACAGATCCTCCAAGAGCAGGCATGCACGAAGATGTTGTAAATCGTATCAAAGAAATAGTGCCCGATAAAATTGTTTATGTAAGCTGTAATCCTGCTACTCAGGCAAGAGACCTAGCATTGTTAAAAGAGCTGTATGAGGTTGTGTTAATTCAACCGTTCGATATGTTTCCTCATACTACCCATGTTGAGAACATAGCGTTGTTGCATAAAAGATAGTTTGGGTTATTTTCGTGGATGTCGTAACTGTAGTGGGTTGTAAAGGTTATATTTTTGTTTGCGTTTTGCCTTGTAGTTAAAAACGTGCCATAAAAATTGGCACGTTTGGCACGTTATGGCACGTTGGTGTTTTTTAATACATAAAAGGTCCCCTTTCCGGTTACTCCAACGCGGTTTAAAATATTTTTAGTAATTAAATCAGACAACTCTCTTGCAGCTGTACGATGAGAAACATTAAACAGGGCTTGGTATTCTGAATTTGTAATGCGACTATGCTTTTTTACATAATTAATCACTTCTACTTGGCGATTTTTTAACGGTTCAGGAGTATTATAATGTTTTGTAAATGGCTCGTTTAAAGAAACTGCATTTTCAAAACTGGGATTATAAATATTTTCTTTAGGGCGTCTAAAAATTACATAAAATCCACCTTCCGCTTCTTTTATTTCTGGCATTGGAAGTTTTGATTTTTCGCATGCATCCATTATACGTTTTATACCGCTTCCAATTCTTTCTACTTCTCCCATATCATAAAAAGCTTGAGCTATTAGTTTGTTTCTAGGATTGGAGCTGTGCTCATTATTAAGTAAATCTTTTATGGTAATATTATAGGGGAGTTTGCCCGGATTCCAAATACTCATGTGGTCATCAAATATTTTAATTTGAATATCTGCATTATGAACATAGTCTCTGTGGCAAATAGCATTTACAACCGCTTCGCGTATTGCATCAAGAGGATATTCCCATATTTCATCTCTTTGTGGCTTTCCTGTAATAATATATTGTACCCTTAAATTTTTTCTAATGGCTGCTATTGTTGGTTCAATTATGTTGAATAAAGGTTGTTCTATAAAATTATCGTCTATAATTGTTGTATCGCCCTTAAAACGCACTATTCTTATTGCCGTGGCGGGTAGGGCGTGTCTATTTTTCTTAAACAATAAAAAGGCGGCCCATGTTACCTTTCCCTTAGCTAGTAGTTTTAGCTTTTGAAGTGTTTCAATAATACTTCCGGTGCCAGCTAAATTGCGCCTTCCTGATAATTTTATTCTCGCAAAAAATTGCTTGACAAAATTTAGATTTATATCCGATAGCTCAACATCGGCTGCTAAAAAGGTATCCCAACTATTATGGGTAGTTTGTAAATGCAAATCTGCAATCTCTTTCGCATTAAGCTGTTTGTTGCTACTGGTTACTCTAAGATAACAGCGACCATTACAACTAACAGGTTTTATGGGATATGGAGCTATTTCGATGGCAACCACTGATTTGCCCTTTGTCTTAAACTCTAGTAAGGATGGAATAAGCCTAGGTTCGGTAGTTTGCCCAATTTGATTAAGCCATTCTTGTAGTGTTTCTTTCCCAAGCTGTACTCCTTTAACTTCGCCATTATTTGTTACCCCTATCAGAATAACACCTCCATTGCGATTAGCCATAGCCGATAGCGTTTCGCTAATCTCTTGCTTATTGAAACTTTGTTTAAACTCTACTGTTTCGCTTTCGCCTTGTGTTATAAGTTTACGAATATTCATTGGTTAAATATACTAGTTTTTGAATATATGTTTTTTAAAGGGTTGTTAAATGTGTTTTCTGTGAGCAGTGAGAGGCAAGCCTATACTCCTTTGTTAGTAAAGATTCTAGCGCCTCACCACTGTTTTGAGGCACTACGATAATTAAATTTTATTTAACCACACTTCATAACTTGTTTTTGAACTAATTATTTCTTCAACTGCAAAAAACGCGCAAAAAGGGCCGTTTTTGCAGTTAAGGTTTTGAAATCCCGCCTGCCATAGCTTAGGCTTGCATGAAGACCGGCAGGTTCAAAGAATTGTTGCAAAACTTTTGTGGAGTGTGCGGTGTGCCGTCCAGCGTTAAAAACGAACTATAGAAACATCCTCGTTACAAACGAGGATGAGGTGGGGGAATTTACCTGATAGCGGATCAACCGATTTAAATCTACCCAATCTCTTATCATAAATCCTCATACCATAATCTTGTTGACCTTCGACTTCAGCATCGTCAAGCTTTCCGTTGAAAGAGAATTTATATGTAGAAGCGTTGAAGTTTCTGCCCGGCATGGATTGTCCGAAACTATAATAATCATTTGAACTAATCACATCAGGTTTCCAAAAATTCACTAATCTGACACTTTTGTAATACTTCCTTTGTCAATGTAATTAACACCCTTGACTCTACATTCATAATTATATGTATCATCTTTTACCCCAATAATTTTAACAAAATACTTTTCTCCGATATTTTGCTTTATTGTTACAATTGTTGTTTCAAGCAATTCTAAAACATATTCACATTCTGAAGTCCATTCAATCTTATATTTTGAAGTCCCAAAAGGAGCTTTTTCATATTGATAGTTTCCTTTCCTTTCCAATTCAATACGAAATGTATCAGCATAGATTTCAAATTTACCTGCTCTAAATTTTTTACAGGATAAATTCTGACTATATGCTGAGTTGATTATTAGCAGTATTAAACCCAAAAAAATAATTATCCTTTTCATTAGTTATAATATTATAGTTTCCCCAGTAATTTTAATATTATTATAGTTATTCCACCACCTATACTAAAAATTCCGGCTGCCCAACCTTTCATATCTCCTCCTTGTGAATCACCTTCCATTTTAGTTGGATTTTTCAATACAAATCTAATAATCCAAATTCCAAAAGCTATCCACAAGAGAGCACCAACATAACTTTGTAGTAAAAAATACTCTAAATATTCTCCCATAATTTCTATTCCCCTTTAGGCTCTTTGGGATTTTCCGTTGCGTTATCTTTATAGGTATCTAAAAGTTTATCATTGGTTATTTTCACAGCCTCTTTTGTTGATTTTGAAACGCCTTTAACTAAATCAACAGACTTATCTAATGTTTTTCCTGCACCTAAAGATAGCCCTCTAATAAAAGTGTTTTTTAAAGCTGTTTTACTATCCTTATTTTTGAAATCAAGCCCAGTTTTCATTATGTCAGACATAATAGATAACCCTTCCCCAAGAGGAGCTCCAATAACAGTAGCCTTAAACAATGTTCCGGTATTATCAATAACATCAGCTCCCTTTAACATTCCGGCTTCTCCCTCATAAGAGGCATTATCATTATATGCCTCTATACTTCCTTTAGGTAAGGCTTTATCAAGAGAATACAAAAAGTTTTCTGTCTTCTGCCCGAAGCTTTGTCCCTTTGCTTGCCCAACAACCTCAATAGGACTTGTCAACATTTCTTGAGTTTTTCCATTATCTAAATTGTGAACTACCGTTAATACTCTTTCATCACCTTTTTTGCCAACATCATAAGCGGTGTTAACACTTTGTTGTGTTTTCCCATCTGAATTTTTCCACTGTTTAATCGTAAACATAATTGCTTCCAACCCATCCATATCTATTGCTTGAATAGGAGTATTAGATGCAAATTGATAAGGTGTTAACATAGCAAACTTCTTTGTCAGTGGGTCAACCGATTTAAACCTCGCCAACCTTTTGTCATAGATACGGAACCCATAATCTTGTTGTCCTTCAACTTCAGCATCATCAAGCTTTCCGTTAAATGAGTAGTTATATGTAGAAGAGTTAAAACTTCTACCCGGCATATTCATACCAAAAGAGTAATACTCTATTGCTATAAAGTTGATGTTGGTTTTTGAATCTACTTTCAAATTTCTACCGATTTTCTCTGTTCTAAATTTAGCCTTTTTCTAGTTCCTTTGAAATTTCAAAGAATTAGTGAAATTCGTTTGTGGATTCTCCCGGGAGCAGTTTTTTAAAGAGTATGAATTAGCTACGAATAAAGCACTCGTAAATACAGCTCAACTTGTAAATGGATTTTATTGGGTAACGGTTAAAACGTCAAGCGATGTTTTAACAAGAAAAATTTTAGTAGCTCATTAGATTTAAGAAATAGAGCAAGTTTATTTGCCGGAAAATTCAATTCCAACTTCTTTCTCTATACTGTCTTTTATGTGGTTGGTATATTTTTCACGGTAGAAAAAACGTTTCTTTTTTTCGTCATACGATATTAGAGCAATTGGAAAATCCATGTAATAGGAATCAATTTTTTCCTTTGAAACGGGTATTAACTCTAAGTCAATAGCATATTCAAATAGAAAATCATCTTTTACTTTCAATGCTTTGGGAATAACGGTGGAAATCGAAATAAGTCGAGGATAAAACCCTTCTTTATTTACCTCAACAGTATAGTGGCGTTCTCTTTTAAGGATTATTTTTTCTACTAATACGGAATTTTCTATTTCAGAATCAAGCGTATTGTTTTCGTACAATTTTATTTTTGCACCTAATATTTTGCGCTCTTTGTTTAGCAACGAAATTTTAATTGCTAAACAATTTTCGTTAGAATCAATATCAAGTATTGTAGTTTGACTAAAAGCAGCACTAGCAAGCGCAATCAAGGGGAGTAAGATTAGTATTAATCGAGCACCCCAACTATTAGCAGTACACATTTTATTTAGATTTTAGTTGAATTAAACCTACAAACCATTTTCTGCCTTTTTTTGCCCACCAATAAATAGTTATTAAAGTCGAATTGTGAATAAGTGCGATTTGATATCTAACTTATAATTTTTATTTCTTGAACTTTTCGGAAGCTATTCCTCTTATTTGCACAACTATCTTTTATCTAGTATCTTACTGTTACAACAAATATGATATGCTAAAAGTATTAAAATTCGGTGGAACATCCGTTGGTTCCACAGAGCGAATGAAGTCTGTAGCCAATCTAATTAACGATGCACAGCCCAAAATAGTTGTTTTGTCTGCCATGTCAGGTACCACAAATTTTTTGGTTGATATTGCAAATCTACTATATGAAAAGAAGCATGCACAGGCAAAGGAATTAATCAATGAATTGGAAACCAAATATTCTCAAGTTGTACTTGAGTTATATAAAAAACAAGAAAATGTTGAGAAAGGAAATGAGTTAGTAAAGAATCATTTCGACTATTTACGTTCTTTTACCTTAGATTTATTTACTATTCATGAAGAGCGAGTTATTGTTGCGCAAGGAGAATTATTATCTACAGCATTATTTCACTTTTATTTAGGTGAAATTGGTGTTGATTCGGTATTGTTGCCTGCACTTAATTTTATGCGGATTGATGAGAATGAAGAACCAGACTTAGAATACATTGAAAAATATTTAAAGTTTGAGTTAAATAAATATCCTGGCAAAAGTTTATTCATTACCCAAGGTTATATATGCCGAAATTCGTTTGGACAGATTGATAATTTAAAGAGAGGAGGAAGTGATTATACTGCAACGCTTGTTGGTGCAGCGCTTCGTTCCGATGAAATACAAATTTGGACGGACATTGATGGCATGCATAATAACGACCCAAGGGTAGTTGATAAAACAAGACCCGTAACAGAGCTCTCGTTTGATGAAGCTGCTGAGTTGGCGTATTTTGGGGCTAAAATCTTGCATCCTACTTGTGTATTACCTGCACAAAAAAGAAAAGTTCCTGTTAGATTATTAAATACTATGCAGCCTAAGGCTCAAGGGACATTAATAACAGAACATGCTAAAGGTTCTGCTATAAAGGCTGTAGCAGCAAAAGATGGAATTACAGCCATTAAAATAAAATCGGGACGAATGCTTTTGGCGTATGGTTTTTTAAAAACAGTATTCGAGGTTTTTGAAAGATACAAAACTCCAATTGATATGATTACTACATCGGAGGTGGCTGTGTCGCTAACAATTGATAATTCTTTACACTTAGATAAAATAGTGGAAGATTTGCAAAAATTTGGTTTTGTTGAAGTTGATAAAGAGCAAACCATTGTATGTATTGTTGGCGATTTTTCGGCAAGTTCACAAGGGTATGCATCGAAAGTATTCGACTCACTTAAGCACATTCCAATTCGAATGATATCCTACGGAGGAAGTAAACACAATATTTCTATTTTAGTTGATTCGAAGTTGAAAAAAGATACTCTTGTTGCCTTAAATAACGGATTGTTCGATTTTACTTCTTTAAAAGAGGTTGTTTAACTAGTTTGCCATGAGCCCACATTTCAATTTACCTTCTGCAATTTTACAGCAAAATAAAACACCGTTTTATTTTTACAATACATTGCTATTAGAGCAAACACTTCAATTGATTGTTCAGGAAGCCAGTAAGTATAAATACGCTGTGCATTATGCTCTAAAAGCTAATTCAAACAACAAGATACTAGACATAATAAATAAACACGGTTTAGGTGCTGATTGTGTAAGTGGAAATGAAGTTAAAAAGGCAATTGAAATTGGGTTTGGCTCATCACATGTGGTATTTGCAGGCGTTGGTAAGTCGGACGATGAAATAAATTTTGCACTTGACCAAAATATTTTTTGTTTCAATTGTGAGTCTATTCAGGAGATAGAAGTTATAAATCAGTTGGCTGAAAACAAAGGTAAGATAGCACCAATAGCTTTACGCATCAATCCCAATGTGGATGCACGCACCCATCATTACATTACTACTGGGCTTGAAGAGAATAAATTTGGTATAAATAGGTGGGAGCTGAAAAGTGTTATGGAACTTATAAATAAACTAAAAGCCGTAAA
>JAFLBG010000028.1 GCA_017303975.1 Bacteroidota bacterium | reverse complement strand
GAAAAATGGGAATTGATGAACAAGAAGAAAATTTATTCGGACAAGTAAATAAAAAAGACAACAGAACTGCTGTAAGTTTAGGGTTTATGTACACGCTTCCAATGTTGGTGAATTTTCAGGCAGAAGTATATCACGATGGAATAGTTCGACTTTCTTTAATGCGAGAAGATATACCGATTTCAAAAAGAATTAGAGCCGGATTTATGGTTAATACAGACAAAGAATTCATGGTTGATTTACGCTACATTCTAAATAAAAATATGGGAATTAGAACGCACTACGATAGTGATATGGGCTTTGGAGTTGGACTGACATTAAACTATTAATTGCTACCCAATTTGCAAGCACATTGCCAAAGCCGCATAAGCCAACGCTACAACCAAAGCTTTGTCAAAGAGCTTGCAAAGCCAACGCAGTACAAAATTGTTATTAAAATATTTCCAACGCTTCAAATAAAATAAAAAACGCAACATACAGCCGACACGACAATGACACAAAAAATAAATACTGACAATGGTTTACTTCGCAGACAGGTTACTCAACTGCTGCACTAGATCCGAACTGGCGACCAGATTTAGTAAAATCGGAAAGCAGACTTATTTTAGCAATGTTGTTTAGACTATAAAGCCAACACACAAAAGCACACACATTTACAAACCGCACTAGCCAACGCACATACCAAGACATGCAAAAGAGTGTGCTTTTCTCCAACCTAAATAAAGCTTCAGCTTTTTCTTCCCATCAATAAAACAAAAATCACGGACACAAATCTTCGTTGTCCTTAGAGAGAAGGGCATCCGCTAAAAGTGTTTTGCAAAATTGGTAGTTAAGTTCTTTGTATGACTGTTTTTGCTAAATTTAAATTTCAGTACTTAGTATTGAAGTTTAGTGTAGAGAATTGCCAATCTAGCAAAGTTCAGAGCAGTTATAGCGATAATCATTATCTTTAAAAGCTGAAAAGAAATTATGAATTTTAAAAACTAATAAATAATAAAATGGCAAGTATCAATCCTCACATTAACTTCAACGGAAATGCAGAAGAAGCATTCAACTTTTACAAATCAGTATTTGGCGGAGAGTTTACAAAATTCATGCGATTCAAAGATTTAGCAAGTGATGAATTCCCGGTAGCTGAGCACGAAGCAAATAAAATAATGCACATTGCCTTACCAATTGGCAAAAGTATTTTAATGGCTAATGATGTACCTGAAATATTGGGACGAACAAACGAAAATGAAAATAGAAGCAAAATTGTAATTAGTGCAGAAAGTAAAGAAGAGGCCGACAAATTATTCAATGGACTTTCGGTAGGCGGACAAATTGAGATGCCTATTTCTGATAGCCCCTGGGGTTCATATTTTGGAATGTTTAGAGATAAATATGGAATTGAATGGATGGTAGATTTTGACTCGAATTATAAGGGGCAAATTTAGCCTAAGCAATAATTTATGATACGTACTATTTTCATCGTGTTGATTTGCGCATGTGTGTTAATGGGTTGTACGAATCAAAATACTCCCTTAAGCGACAAAGATGTCATAGTATTAGATTCTGCTAATCTCTCTCAACAACCCAATGCCAAAATTCATCTTCCTATATCTTTTTATAAAAAGTTTGAAGGGGTAATTGGAAGTGATACCGTTCTGGTTGATTTAACAAAAAAAGATACTGTTTTAACTGTTACGTATTTTGATAGTAGAATAGGAGAGAATAGCATTTTATATGGACGTGTTGGCTCGGATGGAACATTTGATTTATTTGCAATTTATCATAAAGAAATAAATTTTTCGGGCTCTTTTAGTAATGAGACATCCATTTCCGGAATTTGGACTGATGCTAGTACAAGAGATACGTTGAAGTTTAGTATGTCGGAAAAAACAGATAATGTAATTGCTGTTTCATTTGAAGAATTGCATCGCACGAATTGTAGGGTTAGGGATAAAATGGAGTCTTCCGGCAATTCTAATGCGAGCGATTCCATTTGCTCTAGAATAGACCTTGATTTCATTAAAGTAGCAGCTTCTACACAGGAGGCAACCCAAAATATGAATAAGGTAATTACATCAATGGTATGTGCTTTTAGCAATAGTAGAGACAAGTGTAATGCAATTGATGAATTAATGAACGCTGTAGATTCTATTAAGCAGGAAGATGCTGCATATCAACTTTACATTGGTTGCTCTTTAGTGACCAATGAAAGCGATATTTTATGTGTTAAAGTTCAACAATCACTATTTATGTTAGATGCAGCGCATCCAAGTAGTAATGGATTCTATTGCAACTTCGACATAAAAACTGGAAAGCAACTAACGCTTGATGACTTGATACAAAAAAAATATATGATTCAATTTAACAAACTTGCGGAGAAAAAATTTGGAGAAGAAAATGGATATGAAGAATGGAGTTTTCCGAATGGAAAGTTTAAACTAAGAAGTGACTTTGCAATAACAAATACCGGACTTTTATTTACATATTACCCCGATGAAATAGGCTCTTACATTTTAGGAACACCCCAAATACATATTCCATACGAAGATTTTCAAAATATGATTAAGCCCAATGGATTGATTCAGGAATTGATGAAGAATCGAAAATTTTTAAATTAATACAATGAAAATTTTTGTAGAAACGGATAGATTAATATTAAGAGAGATATTGCCATCGGATGCAGATGGATTTTTTGAGCTTGACTCCGATCCAGATGTGCATAAGTATTTAGGCAATAAACCGGTAACTAGTATTTCTCAAGTAAAGGAGGTGATACAGTTGGTAAGACAGCAGTACATTGACAATGGAATTGGACGCTGGGCGGTTGTTGAAAAATGTTCAAATAGTTTTATTGGCTGGGCAGGATTGAAATATGTAAGAGAAGCAACAAATAATCACATAAACTATTATGATTTGGGATACAGATTAATTAAAAAGTATTGGGCTAAAGGTTTTGCTACAGAGAGCGCAATTGCTTCATTGAATTATGGGTTCGAAAACCTCAACCTAAGCGACTTGTATGCAATAGCGCATCAAGAGAATAATGCATCAAATAGGATATTAAGTAAAGTGGGTTTTCATCTTTCCGGAACATTTATGTATGATAATTCGCTCCATAATTGGTATAAACTAACCAAACGCGATTGGGTGAAGAAGAACAATCAATTCATATCTCACTAAAAATAGTATGTTTTTTTCTTAAAATTTAGTATATTCATTAAACACTATATTTCAATTTTATGGCATTTAAGGTTAGTCAAATAGTATCTGCAAATTCGTTTAATGTATCTCCGGAATGGAGAATTTGGAAATTGAGAGCGGGCGGTAGCTCTGTGGTAATCAATAATTTTAATGTACCCGACAAGCACGCCAATAGAGCAGAATACAATTTAGTAAAAGAAAAATTGGCTAATCTACTTCAATATAAAACGGTTGAACTAAAACCTCCATTTTCTTTTTCGAAAAAGAAAGAGTTGATGTGCGATGTGCTTTTAGATGGTGTTCATATTAATGAACTAATTCCTGAATGTAAGCCACAAGCCAACTTTATTTCTGAAACTACCACTGAGCATTCGTTAAACGAAACAAATCAAGAAAATAGTAGTTCAGAATAACTTTCACACAATTTATTTTATTGGCAGGTGCTTTTGTACTAAGCCGCAAGGATTTAACCTGTTGCCGAATTACTAGAACTGGTAATAGGGCGATATCATTATATACACAATTACCCCGGTAACTGTTACATACAGCCATATTGGAAAGCTAAACCGCACAATTTTTCGATGTGCTACTACATCGCCTTTTAAGCCTCTGTAAAACGAAATTAATACTAAGGGTAGTACAATTGCGGCTAATAAAATATGTGTAAGTAAAATAAATAAATACACAGGCCGAAGTGGATTATCTGTCGGGAATTTTGTTTCTACTCCAAAGGCATGAAATGTTACATACGACAATAAAAAAAGCGTAGATAAAATAAAGGTGGCAATATTTAGCCGCTTGTGCATTTCTATATTTTTCTTTTTTATAAAATACAATGACGTAAGTAGTAAAATAGCGCATGTGCCATTAATAAAGGCGTTTAGCATTGGTAGAATCTTTACAAATTCAGGCATTGCTTCAGCTTTGGGCATATTAAATAGTATAACTACCAATGCAAATACAGCAACAGAAACTATATAAATTAAACGAAGAGCTTTTTTATCGTTCATTGTTTTTTCTTTTTTCTTTTTTCTTTTCTAGAATCGAATATTCTGCCAACAAAATTTTAATATCGTCCACCAATCTATTTATTTCTTTTAAAACACTTCCGTCATACACTCCTCGAATGTGCGATTCCTTATCAATCAAATAAACAGCCTTTTCTAGCGCTATTGGTTGTGTATCTATAGCAATTGCTTTTTGTAATTCGGTAAAAAATGTAGTTGCAAAATCTGGCGTTGTAAATTTTGTTATATGCCATTTTACATTTGTATAATTACAATGTACTTCATCTGCATATGCATTTAGTTCATCAATAGAATTGTTGGTCGTTTGCGCAGAAATAGAAATTAATTTTACTAATTGATAATCTTTTAGTTTTTCTTGTAATCGCACAAACTGAGCCATGGTAGGGGCATATGCCACTTTGTTTTGACTATCAAAGGCATTTACAACTTTTATATACATGCCTAGATAACTAGAATCGAGCGAAACATTTTTATGATTCGTAAGCGGTTGAAAGGGTATTTTAAAGAATGCGGTATCCTTTTTTGAAATAGCAGTTTTTGGACCTAAGTAATTCAAATAAATAAAATGGTGTTTCCCGGTAGATAAAATAATATAAAACACCGAAGGGAAAAGTAGTATGAAAAATAATAAAAATACTTTTTTGTATTTAGACATATAGATAACCGTAACAACAGATAAGTAAAAATGTTTAGCAATCATAAAAAAACCACGCTGTTGGCGTGGTTTTTTTATGATTAATGTCCTTCGTGACTTTTTTCTTTTTCGTCAGTATGTTTCTCTGTGGCTCCGTGTTCTTCGCCATGACCACCCTTCAGCAACATTTCTTGCTGATCAATCACATTTTGATCCATAGCTGATTTGCGTTCTGTTGAACTGGAGTATGTACCTTCTGTTGTAACTATCCAAATTAGATAGGTTATAAAAAGGCAGTATGGTGCTAAAATAGTGTATTTAAACACTTTTCGCTCATCGCCTAAGTGCATAAATGACAGAACAATATATGCGGCTTTTGCTATTGTAAAGCCTATAAACAATACTTTTAATAGCAGTGTAGATTTATTTCTGTCATCCAATAGATGCCAGTCTTTTGCCATAAAACCAATAATAAGTTCTATGATTGTAATGCCAAGCATAATCCAAAATACTTTCCATAATTTTTTACGTTTTACGGCTCCCTCTTCCTCGCTGTGGTGAGCCATTGCTTCATAATTTGGATAATCATCGTGAAATTCCGACATATAATTTTAGTATTAAATGATAAATTATAAACTCTAAATTCTAAAAGGGATTACAATAAATAAAAGAATGTAAATACAAACACCCATACTAAATCGACAAAGTGCCAATACAAACCAACTTTTTCTACCATTTCGTAATGGCCTCTGCGCTCGTAAGTGCCGTTAATAACGTTTAGAAAAATTATAAAATTTATTACAACACCACTGAATACGTGAAATCCGTGGAATCCGGTAATAAAGAAAAAGAAGTCGCCAAATACAGGAAGACCATACTCATTGTAAGTAAGGTTAGCACCATGTACAACAACATCTTTCCAAACCCCATCTACTAGAATATTTCTAACAGCACCATGCTCTGTTCCTACAATAAAATTATACCACTCCCAAGCTTGAGAGCCAACAAACATCAAACCTCCAATAATAGTTAGGAACATCCATTTGGTAACAGCTTTTTTATCGTTTCTATGACCCGCTTCTACTGCTAATACCATAGTTACAGAACTCATGATAAGTATAAATGTCATTAAACCAACATAAGCTAAAGGCAAATGAACTCCTTCAAGGAACGGAAAGTGGTGAAATACATCGCCCGGATTAGGCCAAATATCGGGATATTTGTGGCGCATAAAACCATACGCACATAAAAGTCCTCCGAATGTTAACGCATCGGAAACAAGGAAAAACCACATAAACATTTTTCCGTAACTTACTCCAAATGGCGATTGTGCGCCTCCCCAAGCTTCTTTTGGGCTAACTGTAGATGAATGTGATGACATATAAATAATTCAGTTATAGATGTTTGTTCTTGAACTACGTAAAATTAAAAATTTATTATTCAAAAAAAATTTTGAACTAAAGATTATTTGTTCATTTTACTATTTATAATCATTCTTTGGTGTTAACTAATTGATTGTTAGTTGTTTAATTTAATTACCTTATCTTGTCGGTTTTTAATGAACTTTTATCGGTTATGAGGTGTTGTTAATCTAATTATGGGTTATTTTGTAACTTTTTTTAAGAATAAACACGTATAACTAGTACCAAAAATACTTATATTGAAAAGGTTACGTGAAAAAAATTAATGGTGTCTAAAAAAAATAACGGGTCTCGGGTGCATAATTCGGATGGGATAATAAGCTCAAAGGATTTAGGCAAACTTCTATCTATTGTTAGAGAGTATTGGTATGTGCCAATTGTATTTGTGATTCTTGGTGCCGGTGTAGGTTATTATTATTTCGAGAAATTTGTTTTTAAAGGCTACACTGCCCTTGCTCAAATATCATTAAAATACAACCCTGAGAACAAAAAAGAATATGCTGATTATTCTGAGGAAATGACAGGGATTAATTCTCCCGATTTAATTATAAAAACCATCAATAGTTTAAACTTAGATGTTTCTTATTTTACCTTAAAAGACAATACATCAGAAGAAGTATTTAATAATTCACCTTTTAAAGTAACTACCGGTGTTGTATCCGAATCGTTTTATGAAACGCCTATAGCATTATCTATTTTAGATTCTAATTCATATTCTATATCATATCAAGGTACGTCCAACAAAATTGAAGCTGCGGGTGTTTTTGATAGTTTACTTTCTACCAATGATTTTAAGCTTTATATCAACAAAACAAAAGGGAAAGAGTCGTTATTAAAAAAAGGGGAGAAGTATATTGTAAAACTTCATAATAAAAACACATTAGTTTCTAGATACCAAAGTGCTTTAAAATCGAACCTCACCAAAGATTTAGGTGTTTTACAGGTGTTTTACAACGATTTTCTTTCGAATAGGGCTGTTTCGTTTTTGGATACACTTACCAAAAATTATTTGAATAATACCATTAAAACGCAGTTGGAAAGAAATACCAAAATGGTTTATGGTATAGATAAACTTTTGGTGAGTACAGATATTACGTTGCAGCAGATTGCAGATAGTTTGCGCAAGTACAATCAAGGTAATTTAGTTATAAGTGAATCTATTGAAGATCAAAAATATATTTCGGTTTATACTAGTTTGACACTGGAAAAAAGTCGCCTTCAACAAAAAAGATTAGGCTTGAATGAAATTGAAAATTATTTGACATTAAAATCATCGGCCGATGTTACTGTGCCTCCTCCTTATTTTAATGAACAACAAGATGCATTTTTGGCAAACGCTTTTGCAGAATTACAAAAACTGCAAAAAGACAAACGCGATTATTTATTTGATGTAACTGATAAAAGCAAGAATATATCGCACATTGACAAAGGATACGAAGATAGAAAAAGTGATTTGTTGAAATACATAAAGGATAGTAAGGTTGCTACCGATGCAAAGATTGCTTTTGTTGAAAACCAAATTGCAGAAATAACTCCTTTGGAAAAAAAATATACAAGCACGCAGTTGCGTATTATGGATTTGGAGCGACAAATGAAGATGAACGAGAATATGTATATGGATTTGCTAAACAAAAAAAATACATTACTGGTTTCTCAAGCAGCTATGGCTCCGGAGTATAAGTTGTTTGAATCAGCTCATATTGTTGAATCTTCTGGACCTTCAAGATGGTCTATTATTTACAAGTTTGCTCTTGTTGCGTTGGGAATTAGTTTGCTGTTTGTTTATTTGAAAATGTTGTTTACTTCCGGTATTAAAACAATAGATGAATTAAAGGAAAAGACAGAACTTCCTATTTTAGGGGAAATTCCGATGATTAAATATGATAAAAACAAAATTACTACCATTGTTAATGCAGAGGAGAATCCAATTGCCTCGGTCTTTTTACGCTCCATTAGAACATCGTTAGAGTTTATGCCAGCGAAGAAAAAGGCAAAAGTAATTTTAGTTACCTCTCACATGATTGGAGAGGGGAAAACATTCTCTGCAATTAATTTAGCGGAGGTTATTTCTAAAAGCAACAAGAAAGTTTTATTGATAGATTTAGATTTGTTCAATCCGAGTATTGTAAAATCGCTTTCTATTACTACTCCTATTGAGAAGGGAGTTGCCAATGTTTACAATGATTATGTTGATATTTCAAAGGCAATACTTAAGGGCGATAGAAAATTTGATATGTTGCTAAATACTACCCCAATTAAGAATGCCTCAGAACTTTTGATTGGCGATAGAACAGAAAAAATTATTGAGTACGCAAGAAAAAATTACGATTATGTAATTTTAGATACCGCTCCTATCGGGCTAATTTCGGAGGTGTTATCTGTAATGAAACATTCTGATATTAATGTTTTTGTACTTAGCTCTGTGGTTTCTAATAAAGAGGCAATAAAGCAAGCAAACCTAATTGTAGAGGAAAATAAGTTTAATATTTATTTACTTCTCAATAAAACCAATGTTAAGAAGACACAATATTATTCTAAGTATTACAAAAATTACAAATACGCATACGCTTCGTAGTGCATATTAATTCTATATTTTGATTTGTGAGAAATGAGCAAAAAATATTTTATCGGCTGTCTTATCTTTATTCTCTGCCTCTTGAGTGGAGGGGTGGGGTATTCTGCCAATAAAACATTTACCGGTCCTGGAAATTTTAGCGACCCCAGCAAATGGGATTTAACTACATTGCCGATTGCGGCTGACAACATTAGAATTGTTGGTACGTGTACTCTTGATGCAGGAGCAGCAAATTTAGCGTACGGAACACTTAATGTTGGGTTTGGTGGCGTAGGCTCTTTAGTTTGGCCTGCAGCAGGAACAAATACTTTAAATGTTACTGCTGTTTCATCTTCTACAGCTGGTAGTTCCATTAACATGACAAATGGAGGAACTTTACAAATTAGAACTTCTTGGACCACAACCAATCAAACATTTACTCCGGGTACTGGTACGATTCATTGGAACAACACAGCTGCAAACACAACTCTTCCTTCTGCAATTGCCGCATATTACAATCTTATAATTAATTCAACATCTAGAAGCGTTAGTCTCGGTGTAAATACTACAATCAATAATAATCTTACACTTACAACTGGCATTTTGCAAACAAATGCGTTTCTGCTTATTGGTAATGCCACAGGCTTATTATCCTTGGCTGCGGGTACTACATTAAGATTGGGCTCAACGGCTTCTGCAACGAATGTGCCATTCCCAACTAATTTTGCTGTTGGCAATATTTCATTAAGTGCTACCAGTACTGTTACTTATCAGGCCAATACGGCAACACAAGCTATACTATCAACAATTAGTTATGGAAATTTAATTGTAAGCGGAGGTGCTTCTGTTATTAGTAAATCGCCAACAGGCACAACAACAACCGTTCTAGGTAATTTAAGCTTGGGGACAGCCAATACAACATTTGCAGTAGCAACAAATACGCTTAGTGTAACAGGAAGACTAAGTGGAGCAGGTGGGTTGTCTTTTACAACAGGGCAATTGAATATTGGAAATAACAATACACATACTGGCACATTTACTTGCGGTACAGGAACTGTTAATTACAATAGGGCAGGCAATCAAACGGTAAGAGGTACAACATATCATAATTTAATTATAAGTAATTCGGGTACCTCTACCATTGGAGCCGCAACGATTGTCAATGGCAATTTAACTATTTCCGGAGGAACACTTGCCAGCAGTACGTTTCAAATAACAGGCAACGCAACTGGAATAATGTCTATGGCAGCTAGTACCGCTCTTACTTTGGGCACAACGGCTTCGGCAACTGCGGTTAGTTTTCCAACTAATTTTACTACAGCAAATATCAGTTTAAGTAGTACCAGTACTGTTACCTATCAAGCAAATACTGCTGCACAAGTTATTTCATCTACTCCTACCTATGGAAACTTAACGGTTAGTGGTGGAGTAACCGTTATAAGTAAATCTCCTAGTGGAGCCTTAACCACCGTGACAAGAAATTTGGTATTGGGTACTGCTAATACTACTTTTGCTGTTGGTACAAATACACTTAGTATAACAGGTACACTAAGTGGGGCTGGTAGATTATCAACAACTACCGGAAGAATTAATTTGGGAGGGAATAATACCCAAACGGGTACTTTTACTTGCGGTACAGGAACGTTTGAATATACGAGTAGCGGAACACAAACGGTACGAGGTACAACCTATCATCATTTAATTATTAGCAATGCCGGCACCTCTACAATTGGTGCTGCTACAGCTGTAAATGGGAACTTAACCATTTCTGGAGGAACACTTGGTAGTAGTACGTTTCAAATAACGGGTAATGCAACGGGTATAATGTCAATGGCTGCGAGTACTATACTTACTCTAGGAACAACAGCATCTGCAACTGCAGTTAGTTTTCCAACCAATTTTACAACTGCTAATATTAGTTTGAATGCAACCAGTACAGTTACATATCAATCTAATACAGCTTCGCAGTCAATATCATCTACTCCCAATTATGGAAACCTGACAGTAAGCGGTGGCACTTCTACGGTAACTAAAGCTCCTACAGGAACTCTTACTTCTGTTTTAGGTAATTTGGTATTAGGAGCAACTAATACCACATTTGGTATTACTACCAATACTCTTAGTGTAACCGGAACACTAAGTGGTGCAGGAAGATTATCAACAAGTACAGGCAGAATTAATTTAGGCGGAAACAACACACAAACAGGTACATTTACTTGTGGCACAGGCACATTTGATTATAATGGTAGTGGCGCGCAAATAGTAAGGAATACTTCTTATAATGATTTAATTTTTTCGAATGCAGGAACTAAGACAATTGCAGCCGGAACCACTAATATAGCTAGCACGTTCACAGTTACCGGTACTGCCGCAGCTAATGCTACTGCAAATTCAACATCTATTGTTTACAACGGAAGTGGAGCTCAAAGTATCGCACAAATAAGTTACCACAATTTGTCGGTTTCTAATGCCGGTGTAAAAACACTGTTAACAGGAACAACAAACATTGCAGGCAATTTTTCAGTGGCAGGTAGCGCAACTATTGATGCTACAACAAATTCATCCACCTTAAATTTTAATGGAAGTGTAGCGCAAGCAATCAGTGGAACACAAACAGATTTTTATAATATAACTGTTGCTAATGGCGCAAGTGTTAGTCTGTCTAGCGCACAGCGATTAGTAAACGAACTTACCTTGAGTGGAACCGGACTATTTACGACAAATAATTTTTTAACATTGCTTTCAAGTGCTTCCAGAACAGCCGGTATTGCTGCTTTGGGAACACCAGCTAATTTTTCCGGGGATATAACGATGCAGCGTTATGTATCAGGAGCACAAGGATACAGATATGTTTCAGCTCCTATAAGCAATGCCACTCTGGCCGGCTTAACACCTGAAATACGAATGGATGGATTTCCTGGTGCAACAGCTCCCGGATGGTGGTGCAATGTGTATACATATAACGAAGCGGCATCAGGTAGTTTTTCAAATGGATGGACTATTCCTAGTGATATAAGCGATGCCATGATACCTGGCAAAGGATACGCAATTTACTTTTACTCTACGAATATACCTGTAACGCTAGATTTAACAGGTACTCCGAACAAAGGCCCAATTAGTTTGCCTGTAACATACAATTCAACTCCTCACGCAGACGATGGATGGAACTTAGTTAGTAATCCATATCCTAGCGCTATTGATTGGGATGCCGGCAGTGGATGGACAAGAACAAATATTCAAGGCAACACAATTTATTATTGGAATGATGCTGCACAGAATTATGCAACGTATCCGTTAGGTGGTCCAGGAATAAATGGAGGTTCTAATGTTATTCCCTCTGGACAAGGATTTATGGTAAAGGCTTCAGCTGCAAGCCCTGTTTTGGATATGACAGAGAGTGTTAAAACAAATACAAATCCTTCTACCCAGTTTTGGAAACAAAACATGAATCAGCCATTTGCAATTCAGTTGAAATTAACCAATAATCAGAATAATTATTTTGATGAAACATTGATTCGTTTTAAACAAGGAGCTACTGATAATAACGATAGCTTGTTTGATGCTTTAAAAATAGCAAGCGGCAATCCTAGCACTCCTTATTTAAGTACAGAGACAGACGATTCTGTGCAGGTTTGTATTAACACCTATTCAGACTCGTTGCAATACTTTTCAATTCCTATATATGTAAAGGCGGGCGTTAATGGAACGTACACACTAAGAAAAACGCTGATGAATTTACCTGATAATAAAAACTGTGTAGTGCTAGAAGACCTTATTCTAGGCTCAAAAATTAATTTGAATAATGATAGTGTTTACATGTTTTCATTAAATACTTCTGTAAGCGCAGTAAAAAGATTTATGTTGCATATTATTCCGCCTCCGGTAACATACGCTACAATAGCACCTCTTTGTTTTGGCCAATCAAATGGGGCAATTGTTGTTTCGTCCTCGCAACAAGGTATTTGGAATACAACTCTCCGAGACTCTACAAATGCTATAGTTTATCAAAACAATTCAATCTCTCAGCCTCTCGATACCATTAAGAATTTGTCGTCCGGCAGTTACTATATCAGTTCTGTCAATTCAAATAGTGTTTGTGGTGCGAGCATTGATACCGTATTACTTGTAGATGCGTTGCCTCTGGAGGTTTCAGAAACACTTACAAAGGCATCGTGCACAGAAATAGCTAACGGTGCAGTTTCTATAACAGTTGGTGGTGGAACAATACCCTATTCCTATGTTTGGAGCAATCAAGAAACAACAAGTACTATCAGCTATTTGAGTGCAGGCAATTATAGTGTTATTGTTTTTGACAGCAACATGTGCCGTGATACCTTCAATTATTATATTAATGCAGATACTACCCTAACTCTTGCAAATTTTAGTTTATTGCAAGATACATTAGTACTTGTTAATGGGCAAGCTAACCTGCAGTTGACTAATAATTCAGCAAATGCTTCAAACTATATGTGGGATTTTGGAGATGGATTTCAATCTACAGATTCAATTCCTTTGCACATTTATAATCAGCAAGGGAATTATGTCATAAGGCTCGTAGCCTATGACAATAGTGGTTGTCCTGACACATTGGAAAAAATCATTACAATACTAAATCAACAAATTTTGCAGACAGATGCAGCCCATACACTAGATGAGTTAAGAATTAGTGCCACCAACTCATCAATTGTTCTTTTTGATGTTAGCAATCTTTTTGCAAATGGTGGTACTTTTAAATTGACAAATTTACTTGGACAAAAAGTAATAGAAAAAGAATTTGCGAAAGAAACATCAGGAGAGTACATGTACAATATTCCACGCGTTCCAACAGGGTTTTATATGGTGGTAATAGAAACACCTAATAGAATATTTACAAAAAAAACATATATTGAATAGGTAAAATGACAAAGGTTATTTATAAAATAGTAGTCGTACTTTTTTCTGTAATCTCTATATCTGGTTACACTCAAAGCCTTGCAACATATACCGTAACTAGAAGTACAGGAATAAGTTATACCTCTATTGCCTCAACTGGTACCCCGGTAAGTAGTTGGCGATATGTTGGTGGTTTTAGTCAAGATGATAATAGAAGTAACCTGACAAATATTGGCTTTGATTTTTGGTATAACGGGACTAGATATACTCAGTTTAATGTATCTACAAATGGCTACATAGATTTTTCTTCATCAACAGCAGATGGTGGTCCTACAACCGGTGCCTATGGATATGATAATACACAATTTTCAGGTGCGGGTACTACCCCCGGTTCTGGAGGTACACTGTTGGCACTTGCACCCATGTATGATGATATGACCACACAAGGTGGTGGCGATCCGTTAGGTAGTAGTATAAAATATGAAGTAAGCGGTTCTACCCCTAATAGAGTTTTAACGGTAGAGTGGATTAATATGGCAGTATATGGCAATACAACACCCGATCTTAATTTTCAGGTAAAGTTATACGAAACATCAGGTGTAATTGAATTTGTATATGGAACGATGACTCCGGGTACTGCAGGATGGTCATATAGTTGTGGTATAAATGCAGCCACAGTAAGTGGTACTGCCACGTTGGCTCAGCTAAATGCGCAACAAACGGCCAATACCGCTACCTTTAATAACGGTGAAACACATACGCTTGCAACCATTCCTGCTTCAGACTCTAAACTTACTTTTACTCCTTCTACACCCGCAGCTCCGTCTGGTTCACTTACATTCACCGGAGTTACAAATGCAGGAATGACTTTAAATTGGACTAATTGGGCTACCAATGAAGTTGGCTATGCTATTTACCGTTCAGAGGACGATGTTACATATACATATATTACTCGAACCGCAGCCAATGCCACAACATCTGCTCAAACAGGATTGTTGCCAAGCACCACTTACTATTGGAAAGTATATGCAGTAACAGAAGGTGCTGTTAGTGCCGAATTATCAGGCAATCAAGCAACACTTAATGCAGGTACTATTACCTCTACTGTATCCGGAAACTGGAATTCAGGAGCTACTTGGAGTTCAGGTACAGTACCTACTTCTGTTGATAATGTTACAATTGCTGATGGGCATACGGTAACTATAAATTCAAATGCCTCGTGTTTTAATCTTACTGTTGGTCAAGGTACTAGTGGAGTTTTGAGAATTGGAAATAATACCACAATACGAACTATTACGGTTACAGGTGATATAACAGTAAGCTCTGGTGCAACTTTTGATGTGAATACAGCTTCTAACACAACTCATGTAATAAATTTATCTGGGGATATTGTAAATAGTGGTACTGTAAATATGGCTACCGATGGAAACAGTTTGGCAAATATTACTTTCAGTAAAAATGGAAGTCAGAGTATCAGTGGTAGTGGAGGAACAAGTAACTTCAACCGTATCACAACGAATATGGGAACTTCTGCCAATAATATTTTAGATATTACAAGTACTAATTTTTCCGCGGCCTCAAATTTTCTTACGATAACAAATGGCACATTTAAATTATCTACTGTTAGTTCATTAACGGTAACGCCTTTTTCTGGAGCTGCTGCCGTGCCTACAACGGGAGGTTTTTGGATTAATAGTTCTACTGCAACTGTAAATTGTTTAGGTACAATATCTCTTTATGGAGGAATAAAAGTAAGTTCCGGCACTGTTAACGTGGGTGATGCAATAAATGAAAACATTACTTCCTATGGAGGGTCCCTAGAGATAACAGGAGGTGCATTGAATATTGCAGGTCGATTAGATAGGGTTAACAATGTTACTATTACCACCTTTCTAATGTCCGGAGGTACTCTTACTGTGCCAACAATAGGTTCGACAACGGCTGCACTTGCGCCATTTCAGATGGATGTAGTTGGTTCTATATTTACTATGTCGGGAGGAACTATTGTTATTCAGCAATCCGGTGCAACAAATTTAGGGTTTTTAGCTTCTGACGGAATACTAAATGTTACAGATGGTACACTTCAAATTGGCAATGCGTCAACTCCCGTATCACAAACAATTCAAATAAATTCGGCCGTTTCATTAGCTAATTTAGTTGTGAATAGTTCAAATGCAACAGCACAACTAGCTTCTGCATTAACGGTTTTTAATGATTTTACAATTAGCTCCGGAGCTTTTAATGCAAATAATTTTGCATTCACACTTGGCAGGCATTGGTCTAATAGTGGCACTTTTACCCCAGGCACTGGTACAGTCACATTCAATGGTACAGGCACACAGAATCTTACAAAATCAGGTGGGGAAACGTTTTATAATCTTACATTAAATAAATCGGCAGGTAGTTTAGTGCTAAATAATAATGTTGGTGTAACAAATATTCTTACGCAAACAGCCGGAATTGTTTCTTGTGGGTCGAATACGCTAACAGTTGGAACTAGTACGGCTTCTGTGGGTACATTTAATTATACCGCAGGAACCATTGTAGGAAAGTTTAAACGCTGGATAAACGCAACCGGTGTAGCTATTGTATTTCCTGTTGGAACAGCATCATACAATCGAAAAGCACAACTTACTTTTACAAATTTAACAAATGGTTCTCTTACCACTGAGTTTGTTTCTACAAATCCAGGTGCAAGTGGCTTACCAATTTCAGATGGAGGTTTTAGTATCGCAAATCAATTTACAGAAGGATACTGGGATTTAACGGCAGCAGATGGATTAGCAAGTACAAATTATGCCTTAGAGCTTACCGGTACAGGATTTACAAGTTATACCATTAAACCATCCACTCGAATTTTATATAGAACGACTTCTGGAAATCCGTGGTCTATGAACGGGACGCATGTAGCGGCAACTAGCCCAATAGCTAAGCGAAGCGCACTTAGTGGACTCTCGGCTCAATTTGCTCTGGGTAGTGCTGCTTGTTCTGCATTTAATGTTTCCTCTATTACAGGCTTAACATCAGTGTGTACAAGTACATTAGGAGTAGCTTATTCCGTTACAAATACTCCAGGGAATATTTATACATGGTCGATTACCGGTGGTACACAAGCAAGTGGTGGCACTACTAATTCTATAACCGTTAATTGGGGTGGAACTGGAATGATAGGATACGTGCAAGTGGTAGAGCAAAACGATTGTGGAGATAATAACACAGCAGTTACTTCTACTGTAAATATAAATCCAATTCCAACATCTACTATTACCGGATTGGCTTCTGTAGCAAGTTTACAATCTGGCGTATCTTATTCGGTTACTAATGTTCCGGGTTATACATACAATTGGACAATAACAGGTGGGACACAAGCAAGCGGAGGAACTTCCAATGCTATTACCGTTAATTGGGGAACCGCAACTCCTACAGCCAGCGTAAGCGTTAACGTTACTAGATTGTGTGGCGCAAATGAAATAGTTACATTACCTGTGGTTGTGCGTGCTACGATTGTGAGTACCACATCAGGTAACTGGACTGCTGGTGGAACTTGGGTTGGTGGTGTAGCGCCTGTTGCTGGAGATTACGTAGAGATTGCTGCAACTCATACCGTAACGATGAACGCTAATCCTGGTGCTTGTACAAAATTAACCATTAATGGAATTGCAAATTGGACTGCACCAAATACAACCAATGTGGGTACAGGAGGAATTGTAATAAGTTCAACTGGAAATATCATTGGTTCTGTTGCAGGTGTTCTTACAAGTACAGGTGGCTTAACACTCAACTCCACACTCTCAAGTTCGTCAGTTGGCATTTTACTACAAACAACTGCAGGGCAAACAATCAGTGGAAATGGATCATTAGCAAAACTAACTGTAAACGCAACTGCGACCAACACTGGGACTCTTAGTGTTACTGGAACTTTAGCTGGTTCGAGCACTTTAACTAACAGTACAAATTCGGTTTTAAATATTGGCGCAACAAGCTTTACGCTTACAGGCATTGATGCATCTGCATCGGGCAATACAGTAAATTATACAGCATCTTCCGCACAAACTATCAGGGGCATAACTTACCATCATTTAGGCGTTTCAGGGGCTGCTGTAAAAACACTAGGTGGAACTGCCACGTTAAATGGTAGTCTTGCCATTACTAGTGGAACCTTAGATGTAAGCTCTTCTAATTATGCTTTGAATGTTGCAGGAAACTGGGACAATAGTGGTGCGTTTACACCTCGATTTGGAACGGTTGTTTTTACAGGAACACTTTCTCAAAGTATTACTAAAACAGGAGGAGAGACGTTTAATAATATTACTTTTAGTGGAGCAGGAACAAAGACATTAGGCAGCAATATTACAGTAAATACAGATTTAACAATTAACTCTAATAGCACGCTTTCCGCAGGCTCTAATACTATTAACCTTGCTGGTAACTGGTCTAACTCAGGAACATTTACATCAGGTACAAGTACCGTTGTTTTTAATGGAAGTAGTGCTCAAACAATTTCAGGAAGTGCTACTGCAGATTTTTATAATATGACAGTTTCTTCCGGGGCAGCGGTAAGTTTATCTACAGCGCAACGATTACTTAATGTGTTTACACTGTCCGGTACCGGAACATTTAACACCAATAATCAATTTACATTATTGTCTTCCTCCAGCAGAACGGCATCAATTGGAACCCTTGGTACTCCTGCTAATTTTTCTGGAAATATTACCATGCAACGATACGTGTCAGGTGCACAAGGATATAGATATGTAGGTTCTGCAATTAGTAATGCAACACTTGGAGGCTTAACTCCGGAATTGCGAATGGATGGATTTCCCGGTACAACGCAGCCTTCTTATTGGTGCAATGTTTATTCTTACAGTGAGTCGGTTGCAGGCGCTTTTGCAAATGGATGGACTATTCCTAGCAATGTTACAGATGCCATGGTAGTAGGTAAAGGGTATGCGGTTTATTTTTATTCTACCAATATTCCTGTAACTCTTGATTTGACTGGTACTCCAAATAAAGGAAATATTAGTCTTCCTGTAACATATAACTCGAGTAGCCATGCGGATGATGGATGGAATTTAGTAAGTAATCCATATCCAAGTGCGATAGATTGGGATGCTGGAAGTGGATGGACAAGAACTAATATACAAGGTAACACTGTATATTACTGGAACGATGCATCTCAAAATTACGCAACATATCCTGTTGGAGGACCGGGCGTAAATGGGGCTACAAATATTATTCCGTCAAGCCAAGCATTTATGGTGAAAACTTCAGGTGCAAGTCCTGTATTGAGCATGACGGAAAGCGTGAAAACCGGTAGCAATCCGGCTACACAGTTTTGGAAGCAAAATACTGTAATCCCGTATGTGCTTCAATTCAAATTGACAAACAATCAAAATTCCTACTATGACGAAACGCTCATTCGCTTTAAGCAAGGAGCAACCGATAATAACGATAGTTTGTTTGATGCACTAAAAATAGCAAGTGGAAATCCCACAACGCCTTATCTAAGCTCAGAAACAGCAGATCTTGTTCAAACCTGCATAAATACATTTTCTGATTCTACAAAGCAAAGAACCATAGCTATGTATGTAAAAGCAGGCGTAAATGGAATTTATACCTTGAAAAGAAAAGCGCTTAATCTTCCGGACGACAATACATGCGTTATGCTAGAAGATTTAGTTACTGGTGTACGTAAGAATTTAGTACAGGATTCTACATATAGTTTTTCATTGTCAACAACCCCCAATCCGGTAAAAAGATTTTTAATTCATTTCTTACCTCCGCCTGCAAGACAGGAAACTACGAATCTTTCTTGCTCGAATTCAGCAAATGGAGCAATAGCTCTTCTGCCACAATACTCTGGTAGTTGGAATGTTACTATAAAAGATAGTGCGAACAATATTGTGTATGCTAACTCAAATTTTACTGCAGCAGATACAGCTAGCGGTTTGTATGCGGGTACTTATTTTATTTATACTCAAAATACAGATAGTGTATGCGGAAGTTTTATAGATTCTACGCAAATAACAGCTCCTACACTTTTGTCAAAATCTGCCATGTTGGTAAATGCCTCTTGTGCCGGGGTTTCCAATGGTAAGATAGAACTTAGTGTTGTGGGCGGAACTTCGCCTTACACCTATTTGTGGAGTAATCAAGAAACAACTAATAAAATAAATAATTTGTCTAGTGGAAATTACTCTGTTTGGATTACGGATGCTGCAGGGTGCGTAGATACAGCAACCTATAAAATTGATGCAGACACAAATATGGTACGTGCAAATTTTCAGTTGCAAAATGATACTCTTTATTTGCAAAACGGACAAGCTCAATTGCATATTGCAAATACATCGTTAAATGCCTCTACTTATTCATGGAGTTTTGGCGATGGAAATGTTAGCTTAGATAGCCTTCCTGTTTATTCTTATTCTACAGCAGGGACCTTTATTTTAGATATGATTGCTCAAAACACCTATGGATGCGCAGATACAGCCAGTGCAACTGTTGTTGTTTTTAATTTAAGTAATACCTCTTTAAAATTAATTGATGAGGCCGAATTTAAAATATACGTGAATGCTTCAAATACTTTGATGGTAGAAACAACAGATGAAATTGTAACAAGGATTAGGTTGATAAATGAATTAGGTCAAGAGGTAAAAATGATTAACTACCTAAAGCCGTTGAAAAACGCACAGCTAAGGGTAAGTGGATTAGATGATGGGGTTTATATTATTCAAATAGAAACATCGGAAAATACTATACACAAAAAAATAATGCTATATGATATTCGATAAATTTAAAATAACGGTATTGTCTTTGTTTGTTGTAGCAAGTAGTTCTTTGTTCGCACAAGGACCACCACCACCACCGCCTTGTCCAACGCCACCATGTGCTGTTCCGCTGAGCGACCACCTATACATTTTAGCTGTTTTGGGAACGCTGTACTTTGCTTATTCACAAAAAAAAGAAAAACAAATTTAGATTTTCGAAATTTTCTCTGCCAAAATTTTTGACATCTTTGTGTTGCTTTCGTGTGTCCATCCTGCAATATGTGGGCTCATGACCACATTGTACGATTTCATTAAATATTGAAAAGGAGAGGGTAGGTCAGTTAATTCAACTTGTTCAAAGGACGATGTTTCATATTCTAGTACATCCAAACAAGCACCTTTAATTTTTCCTGACTTTAAATTATGTACTAAATCAGCTGTGTTTACTATCTTTCCGCGGGAGGTATTAATAAAATAGATGTTTTTAGTAAATGCCTTAAAAAATGAATCGTTCGCTAGATATTGCGTTTCTTGGCTAAGTGGAATATGTAACGATACAATATCACATTCTTTATAAAGTTCTTGCATGTTACTTTCTGTAACAAATTCAGTACTAAAATTTTTTAGGTATTTGTCGTACACCATGATTCTCACATCAAAGCCACTTAGTTTTTTTGCTATTGCTTTTCCAACATTCCCATAACCAATTAATCCAATTGTTTTTCCTCCAATTTCTAATCCTCTATTTTCTTCGCGCTTCCAAATACCTTGTTTTGATTCGTTATTGGCCGCAATTAAATTGTTGAAGAGACACAATAGCATTCCAATAGCGTGCTCAGCTACTGCATCGCAGTTTCCTTCGGGGGCGTGCAAACATTTTATGTTTTTCTCTTCTGCATAAGCAACATCAATGTTTTCCATGCCGGAGCCTACACGTGCTATAAATTTTAAATTCGTAGCACTATCAATAATCTGCTTGTCAATTTTAAAACGACTGCGAATTACAATGCCATCAAACAAATGGAGTTTTTGTTCTATTTCTTTTTTTGTGGATACGTAGTCATGCTCGAGTGTATGGCCTTGCTCAGATAGAAGTTGTACAAGTAAATTATCCGTGCTGTCAATAAATAAAATTTTCATTTTTAATTTATAATAATGTGCCAGCTAATATAGAAGATGCAACGGAGAAATATATAATTAGTCCGGTAATGTCAACAAGTGTTGCTACAAAAGGTGCAGACGAAACAGCGGGATCTAATCCCATTCGTTTTAATAACAATGGAAAAACAGAACCAACAATATTTCCCCATAACACAACACCTACCAACGAAATACCTACGGTTAATCCAATATACATCCAATGCGGACCAAAATCATCTACGAATGCACTCCATACGGCTACTCTTAAAAAGCCTATTAATCCTAAGCTTATTCCTAGTAATGCACCTACTTTTAATTCTTTTCTAATAATTGTCCACCAATCTCTAATGGAAACCTGACCTAGTGCAAGTGCCCTTATAACTAGTGTAGAGGCTTGAGATCCTGTATTTCCTCCGCTTGAAATAATAAGAGGTACAAATAGAGCAAGTACAACAACTTTTGCTATCGCGTCTTCAAAAAAGCTCATGGCTGTCGCTGTTAAGCTTTCTCCGAGAAAAAGAATTACCAACCAGCCTCCGCGTTTTTTTAACATACCCCAAACAGAAATGCTATTGTATGGCTCATCCAATGCTTCCATACCAGCCATTTTCTGCACATCTTCTGTTTCTTCTTCGCGAATAATATCTACAACATCGTCAATTGTAATTCGTCCCACCAATCTTCCTAGCCCATCTACAACGGGTAATACAACCAGGTTGTATTTCTCCATTATTTTGGCTGCTTCCTCTGCATCGGTATTGGTTTTTACCGAAATTATTTCAGGATTTAAAATGTCTTTTACTTTGGTTCGAAGCGGTGTAATTAATAGTTTTTTTAAGGATAATAATCCTAACAATTTATCTTCATCATCTACCACATAAACAGCATACATGTTTTCAATACCATCTGCTTGTTTTCTTATTTCGCGTACGCACTCCAATATGTTTTTATTGACATTTACACGAATAAGCTCCGTGGCCATTAAGCCTCCGGCAGTATTTTCATCGTAGTTTAATAAATCTACAATATCGCTGGCTTGCTCTGCATCTTCCATGAGAGCGAGAACCTCGTCTTGCTTTGCATCCGGCAATTCTCCAATAACATCGGCAGCATCGTCCGATGACATGTTGTCGAGAAATTGTTCTGCAATCTCTTTAGAGGTAAGTTCGGCAAGAAATTTCTCCCGAACATCTTCATCCATTTCAATAAGAACTTTCCCGGCTTCTTCCTCTTCTAGGTGTTTGTATAAAAATTTAGCTTCATCGATTGATAGTTCATTAAAAACTTCAGCAATATCTGCAGGATGAAGTACCTTTATTTGACTTTCGACAAATGCAATATCGTTGGCATGGATGGCCTCCTTTAGCTTTTCTAAATACTCTGTAGATAATTCGAATTGCATTGAAATATACCTTAGTTGGGGTACAAATGCAAAGGTACTATATTATACCTAATATATTTTAGATTTATACATCATAAATTATACATTTGCATGTCTAAAATGGTTAATACAAACACGATGAGTACTAAAATTAAATTTTCAATTATTGGACAAGGACATATCGGGAAAAGACATGCCGAAATGGTAAGACGAAATCCAAACACAGAGTTGGTGGCTGTTTGTGATGTTTTACCGAAGGAACAGCTTGGATTAACGAATCTAACAGAGAAGTATTATACTTCTGTAGATGAAATGTTGCATAACCATCCGGAGGTAGAAGTTGTAAATATTTGTAGTCCAAATGGGTTACATGCGCAGCATGCACTTAAAGCACTAGAGGCAGGAAAACATGTTGTTTGCGAGAAACCAATGGCACTCTCAAAATCAGATTGTGAAGCTGTTATATATAAATCATTGCAAATGCACAAGCAGGTTTTCTGTGTAATGCAAAACAGGTATTCTCCTCCATCTGCTTGGCTTAAAGAGGTAGTGGAGAGCAAAGCTATTGGCGATGTGTATATGGTTCAGTTAAATTGCTATTGGAATCGTGACGATCGTTATTACAAAAAAGGAGGCTGGAAAGGCTTGCAAACATTGGATGGAGGAACTTTATTTACTCAGTTTTCTCATTTTATTGATATTTTGTATTGGCTATTTGGAGATATAACTGAGATTCAAGCAAAGTTTAATGATTTTAACCACCAAACACTTACAGAGTTTGAAGATTCCGGCTTTGTAAATTTCAAATTTATAAATGGCGGAATGGGCTGTATTAATTACTCTACAGCTGTTTGGGACACCAATTTAGAAAGTAGTTTGACTATTGTTGGTAGCAACGGTAGCGTGAAAGTGGGTGGACAGTATATGGATAAAGTAGAATATTGTCATATAAAAAATTATACAATGCCTGAATTAGCTCCAACAAATCCTGCAAATGATTATGGAGCATATAAAGGATCTGCTAATAACCACCATTATATTGTAGAAAATGTGGTTGATACCTTAAAAGGCAGAACAACCATTACTACGAATGCTTTAGAAGGACTGAAAGTTGTTGATATAATTGAACGTATTTATGCGCTAAGAAGCCCCAATCGTAAATCATAATTTTTATATTTGTGCCGCTTTAAATAAAAATCCAAGAATAGAATAAAAAACATCAAAACATGTATCAAGAAATTTTAAATAAAAAAGCTCCAATTGCTGTTATTGGGTTAGGTTATGTAGGGTTGCCAATTGCGTTGGCTTTTGCAAAAAAAGTAAAAGTAATAGGATTCGATATCAACCAAAAACGTGTTGATATGATGAAAAAAGGCATAGATCCAAGTAACGAGCTTAGTAAAAAAGATTTTGAGGGTTGTGATATTACATTTACAACTTCGATTGATGTATTAAGAAAGGCTCGCTTTTTTATTGTGGCAGTTCCAACTCCAATTGACGAACATAACTTACCTGATTTAAAACCATTGGTAGGAGCAAGTACTAGTGTTGGTAAAGCCTTAAAAAAAGGAGATTATGTGGTGTACGAATCAACTGTTTATCCGGGTTGTACAGAAGAAGATTGTATTCCAGTATTAGAAAAAGAATCGGGATTAAAATTTAAAAAAGATTTTAAAGTAGGGTATTCTCCAGAGCGAATAAATCCGGGCGATAAGGAACATACCATTACTAAAATTTTAAAAGTTGTTTCGGGATGTGATGCTGAGAGTTTGGATGTAATAGCAAAAACGTATGAGATTATTGTAGAGCCTGGCACACATCGTGCATCAAGTATAAAAGTTGCTGAGGCTGCTAAGATTATAGAAAACACACAACGTGATGTGAATATTGCATTGATGAATGAGTTGTCTATTATTTTTAGCCGAATTGGTATTAATACATTTGATGTGTTGGAAGCTGCGGGAACAAAATGGAATTTCCTTAAATTTTTCCCGGGCTTAGTTGGGGGGCATTGTATTGGTGTTGATCCCTATTATTTAACCTACAAAGCAGAAGCTTTGGGTTATCATGCACGTATTATAAATTCCGGTCGTTACGTAAACGATTCAATGGGGGGATATGTGGCAAAAAATTTAGTAAAGAAGATTATTGCAGCAGGAAAAAATATTTCAAAATCAAAAGTGTTGGTAATGGGTGCTACATTTAAAGAGAATGTTAGCGACATTAGAAACTCGAAAGTAGCGGACATTATTAAAGAATTAAAATCATACAGTGTAAAGGTTGATGTGGTTGACCCGCATGCTGATTCTGATGAGTTAAAACATGAGTATGGTTTTGGTTTAAATAAAATGGGTAAAGGGTATGATGGAGTTATTTTAGCGGTAAACCATAATGAATATTTAAAGCTGGACGAAAAATACTTTAAATCTATTTTAGGGAAAGGAGGAGTATTGGTTGATGTTAAAGGAATTTTAAGAGGTAAAATAAAAGGATTGACTTATTGGAGTTTGTAAATTTTTCTAGAGGTTATTTACAAAACCCTTCCAACGCTTAAAACCGTGGAAGGGTTTTGTGTTTAAATAAGATTAACCAATTTTAAATCCAATTACACATACATCATCTACCTGTTCTAAATTACCCCGCCAAGCATCGAAGGAGCTTTCTAATACTTGTCTTTGTTCGATAATAGTTAAGTTTTGAATGTTTAGTAATAGTTCTTTAAATTTTTTGTACATAAATTTTTTCCCTTTCGGTCCGCCAAATTGGTCGGCATAGCCGTCAGAGAAAATATAGAATGTATCGTCCGGCATGGCAGATATGGTATGCGTGGTAAAATTTTTTCTTCCTTCAAAAAAACCAATAGGCTGCTTATCTGCTTTAAGCTCAAATAGCTGATGTGTCTCTGTGCTTATTAATGCTTTTGCTTCGGGTAAAGGTGTTCCGTATTCTTTTTTTCTGATAATATACAATGGGTTTTGTGCTCCGGAATAGCTTACGGTTTTGTTTTTGAAATTAATTGCACACAAAGCCATATCCATACCATCTCTTACAAACGTGGTGTCATCATGCCTAAGCGTTTCTTCTACTAAACTATTTAGTTTGTCCATTATTTTCCCGGGTACGGTTAAGCCAAATTCATTTACAGCACGCAATAAGCCATCGTTTCCTACAATACTTACAAACGCACCCGGAACACCGTGTCCAGTGCAATCTACGGCTGCTATGAGCAAATGGTCTCCTTGTTCGTGAAGCCAATAAAAATCACCGCTCACAATGTCTTTGGGTTTGTAAAAAACAAACGACTGTGGTAATACATTGTATATTTTTTTCTTGCGTGGTAGAATTGCATCTTGAATTCGTTTGGCGTATAAAATACTATCTGTAATGTTTTTATTAGTTTGCTCAATTTCTTTAAATGCAAAGGCGAGCTGTGCATTGTTTTTTTCAATGGTGCTGTTTTGTTCTTTTATTTTTCCGTTTGAACGCACGATGCGCAAGAACGCATAAATAAAGCCTATAGCTACTAATAGATATATCGTGTAGGCTAAATTAGAAAGGTGTAGTGGAGGATTTATCGTAAATTTGAACGAAACAGGCTCTTTGTTCCAAACACCATCTCCATTTTCTGCCAATACCAAAAATTCGTAATCTCCAGGATTTAGATTGGAAAATAGAACTGTTGTTTCTGTTGTAGAATGCCAATCCTTATCATGGCCTTTTAAAGTATACTTGTATTTAACTTTTGTAGGTAATGTATGGCTTACACCAACATAGCTAAAGGATAAATAATTTTGTCCGGAGGTAAGAATTAAATTGTACGGAAGTCCATCTGTGCCTATGGAGTCGGCATACTCTTTCCAATTGGTAGGTTGCGCGTACAATCGAATTTCTTTTATTCGTGTTTGTGGTGCTAATTTGTTTTCTCTGTCGTATCTCGGATTGTATATGAATAAACCATCTTCGGTTCCTATGTATAGTTTATTGTTGTACCATTTTTGTGCTCTATGGCTTACAGCTGTATTTGTAAAGCCATTAGCTTGGTCGTATTTTTTTATTAGAACAAGTTTGTTATCGATGAGTTTATATTTATATAGGCCACTTTCAGTACCGATAAGAATTACCTTTTCAATGCCAAAACTTATAGATGTTGACTCTTTGATGTCGTCTTTGATTTTTTGGTACATAAATCGTCCAGTACTATTTGCATATTTATATATGCCATCCTCTGATAATGCCCAGACAAAGCCGTTTTCTTCTGCTATATCATAGATTTTTCTATTCGAAATACCATCGCTAATGGAAAAACTTCGTACAATATTTTTTGAGATGTTTAAAATGCCTGTTTCACTTCCAATCCACAATGTTTTATCTTCATTCGTGAATAATTTATTGACAACTAGATGAGAAAAATGTGAAGGATGGTACTCCAACATCGTTTTACCCTCAATTCTCCAAATTCCTTTGTTGGTTGCAACTAGTATTTCCCCATTGAAGCTTATTATATCATTTATTCTGTATTCTTTTTCTTCTGTATTTTTAGGTGTAATGATATGCCACTTGTTGTTAAGTAAAATAGAAATTCCATTTTCTGTTCCGATATATATTTTTTCATTGTCTTCGTATAAGCATCTAATTTTTTCGTGCGTCAATCCATTCTCGTTACCTCCTTTAAATACTTTTGTATTGTTATTAGGTGCAATTCTAAGTAGATGCTTGGAAGTAGCCAACCATAAATTCCCATTTCTATCGAGCAGCAAATCGTTTATCGATTTTCCTATGGAATCAGTAACAATAGTTTTTTTTGAAAAAGAAAGGTTGTTTAAAACCGATAGGCCCGATTCTTTTTCAGCCTTTGATCCTAGCCAAATGTTTTGCTCATTATCTATAAATATTTTCCAAATATCCTTATTTACTAATCCATTTTCCTTTTTTAGTATTAAATCTAACGAGTCATTTTCTAAATGATATACACCTTCGTTTGTTCCAATCCAAATGGAATTAAATCCATCTCTCCAACAACCATATAGATAATTACCTTCTTGGAAGTATTGTTTAGAAATTGGATGTTTTTCTAGCTTTTCATTTTTTAATACGTACAAACTGGTGGAGGTGGATATCCATTTTTCTTGTTTTGAATAGTCGAATACATTGAAAATGAAATTTTCGTCCAGTCCATTATCAACCGTATATTGTTTTAATTCACTGCCGTCATACTTAAATGCTCCAGCCCCCAGTGTGCTAAACCAAATAGCCTTGTTGCTATCTTGCATGATATCAAATACAAAGCTTTTGTCCAATTCCTTGTGCAAGGTTTTTGTGGTAATTTTTGTTCCCTCCAATTGATTTATTCCCCTGCCGGTACCTATCCATATTTTGTTATTGGAGTCGATAAATACTTTATACACCCTGTAATGCGAAAGTCCAAAATTTTCGTCTTGTTTGCGTTCGCGGTAATTGGTTATTTTTCGATTTTTTATTACAGACATTCCGTTGTTGGTACCTACGTAAATAGTACCCTGTTTATCCCCGGTAATACTATATACCACATTGTCTGCCAAGCTGTCTTTGGTAGTAAGGTGCTCGAACGATTTGCCATCAAATTTGTTTATCCCGCCTCCATTGGTCCCCATCCAAACTACACCATCTTTGTCTTGGAAAAAACACAATATTTGGTCGTTGGACAATCCACTTTCTACATTGTAGTTTCTGAAATTAAAAGTTTGAGAGAAACAAGCTAAGCTAATAACGAATTGAATGGTAATAAGTACGTATAATCTCAGAAGATGTTTCACCGGTTTTATTTGAACACTAAATTAAAAAACTCTGCTCACATATTCTAGTAATACGAACTCTTTAATCAAAGTGGAGATTAGATCTCTTTCATAATTTAAGATGAATAAAGCGCTGAAAGTATTTAAAATATTGAACTTTAGCGCTGTCATCCTGAGCCTGTTGAAGGATTTGGGAAAGCTTACCCGCACACTTCGACATGCTCAGTGTGACCAATACCTTATAAGTTGATTAAAAAATGTTGTATTGAATTATGACGGAAGTCTATTCCCTCTTTCGAGGGTATGACAAGAAGGTAATTTTCTATTGATTTTAACCCGTAATTTGACAGTAGAAGCTTTTGAAAAAAGCGCACTATCTGTCTTAGTACGAGTGACCCCACTTAGTATAACAAAGGTTTCATTACTTATTCAAAACACTAAAAGCCTTACTAATATTTAGTTTTAGGTAGTTGTATTTTCCAATTGCCTATTTAGGGTTGAAACTAGATTTTATAATACCCTTGAAAGCGGGTATCTAAGCTTGTTAGTTGCTAAATAAGCAGATTCCCTCTTTCGATGGAAAGACATACTACTGCAAGTGTTTTTTAAATAGTGTTAATTTAATTTAGAAATTGGTAATGTAACCTGATTTTTAGAAGTAGTAATTTTTACAAAATACAATCCTGCGTTAAGTTGGTAAGAACTTACATCAATAGATAGTTCCTGTAAACCTTTGGTTTGGTATTGTTTGTTTACAATAGTTACCGGACGACCAAGCATATCTACCAATTGAATAGAAACTAATTCGTTGTCATTTAACAAATAACTTAAATTTAGTTCGTTTGAAATAGGATTTGGATATGCATTTACCGCAAAGCTATTTTGTGAATAGGTTTTAACAGTAAGTCCAAGAATATTGTTGGCATGTATAGAGTCTCTACCAATGGTAAAATCAAGATTAGTGATGGATGTACTTGAAGCGTTAATTGTTAGTGGATAGGTAGAGGCCATCGGTAAACCTGGAATATCTATAAACAATTCATACGTGCCGGTATCTAATTTGTTAAATTGAAACATACCATTTGCATCTGTTCTGACTTCGTTGGAAGGTTTTCCAATGGCCCCAGAACCACCACATGGGCATTTTTTTATAATGATGTCAACACCAGGTACCGTACCACTTAATAAATATGGCGCATCTCCAACAGAGGGCCCATTTTTAGATACGCCTAAATTTATGTTTAATTGGCCTCTTAATAGTTGAGTAGAGTCATTCCCATTGTGGTATTGCAATACAATTGGTTTTGTAAGTGTAGTGTCGCTTTTGTTTATAAGGGTATTAATGGGAGTAACTTTTGTCCAATCAGTAGAGTCGCCATAGTAGGTGGTAAGCGCATTGTAATATGGACTCACGCTATTATCTGGTCTAAAAGAAATACGGTACTCGCCATACGGGATAGAGTCGAACTGGTAGTTTCCGTTAGCATCTAATGTTGTTCTGGCTAATATATCATCTTTAGAAAAATTAGAATGTTCGCGGTATAAATAAACTTCACAAGTAGGGCACATACTATTTGTAATTGCAGTATTGTTGCTGTCTAGCACGGTTCCTTTAATGTAGCCATTGTCAACAGGTAGTGTGTACCAAGAGAAGGAGGGATATTTATTTTTATTGATAACCGCAAAATGCTGAAGTAGTAATACATTTGAACCAAACGTATTATTTCTTAAATAATAATAACGGATAAATGTGTCTAGCTGACTATAAACAAGTAATGATTTCGTTTGATCAAGGAAAATGCTGTCATAATTAAAGTTCCATTCTTTTATTAAAAGTACATCATTAAATGTGCCAACAGGTGTTGTTAGTGTTCCGTAACCAATGGCGGTATCAACTTTTATTTTTGTTTTCTCTCCATGTACGTGGGTTGGAACCATGGTAATGGTATTTGAAATTGGAGAATAAGCCTTAAGCGTATCACGAGCTGTACTTAAATAGGTAAAATTAGCAGGAGTCATAAATTCCGGGTCGGTAGCAATTGCAAACGTGTCTACACTTGCTTGAATATTGAAAGACCCAACTCCCCAAACTCCAGATGTATCAATTCTAAAGAAGAAAAAACTAGAATCGGCATCTTTAAATGGTGCGCCTAAGAAAGACACGTGTGTTGCTGTTGGAAAATATTTTGAATAGGGTTTGCAGCGCACATCATTGGTGTCGAATGTTTCCAATAGATACGTGCTAGTTGTTGGTGTAAAAACACCTGAATAATTCCAAGTTTGATTCGCTCCAGTTGCAGGCTCAGCCATTGTCATAGGCCAAATTTTGTACACCTGCTTAATTGCTGTACCTCTTACAGGTAGGTAGGTTCCTTCTAGTTGAGGTGCTTGAGCAAAAAGGGTAGTAATAAAAAGTATGTAGATAGACGTAAATATATGTTTCATTTTTTCTGTTTTAATAATTTGTATTACTATAGTTTAATTGCAAATAATTAGTTGGGTCGTCATCGGTAAGAATTCGAAGCGTGTTGTAGTTTGGTTTCCATGTGGTGGTAAGGCATCTGTTTGTTTTTTTAGATTTTATTCTTACAGAGGCATACTCAGGTTTTTTTAGTTGTGCCAATTTTCCTGTCATTGTGGAGCGGCTTGAGGTGGTAAAATCTACTAATTGATTGCCAACATATATTTCAAAATCTTTGTAGTTTATATCATGGTCTATCACTATTGTCAGGGTGTCTATCAGTTCTGTAGAGAGCGATATAGCCTCTCCCTTTTCATTTACACGCGTTGTAGTTGCATTAAAATCTATAAACCCGGAGCCGCAATCTGCTCTAGAAGCCATATCTACTGTTATAGATTTATTCATTTCTTTGGGTCTTTTTTTACCGCCAAAATTTACAAATGGCATGTATCTAAAATGTTTGCGTTCTTTTACAATGTTTATTAATCCAAATTGAACTCCGCTTAAGTATTCTGTCTTGTTAATTAATCCAACTTGAGCACCTCTTGTTTCCCCGCTAATGTTTATAGCAGATAATTGCAATCCTATATTTTGTGATGTTTTGGTATAAGCAGGTGCTAGTGCGATTCCGTGAATAAAACTATCCGCAACTACTCTAAATGCGCTTATTAATACTCCTTTCCCTTCAAAGGTAACAGTGCTTGCACCCGAGAGACTTACGCCATGTATTTTGTCTGATTCCTGAAAGCCAAGTGTAAATCCAACGCCATAGAGTCTATAAACTTCGCTCAAAAATAAGCCAATACTAACACCTTGTAAACGATTGCTTACGGAGTTACTTAAAAGTCCAAACGAGAAACCGTTTACGTTTTCGGCAAATTGTGAGAGTCCGATATCTATACCATTGGTTTTGCGAGTAGTGGTTTCGGTAAATAGATTCATTGCCATACCATTGGTATTGCAATTTTTATCGATTCCGGTAACCCTTAATCCATTGTAATTGGACGGATTGCCAAAACCAATGCCATATTCGGAAGTGCCCAAAGAGACATAATTTACGGTATCCCCATCGCAATTAACTTTGGGTTGAGATACAAGTACAAATGATAAAAAGGAGGTTATAACTAATAGAATGTAATTTTTTCTCTTCACAGTAAAAATTTAGAAGTCTTAATATACCAAATTTTTAGGCGTTTGGGAAATATTTTTTCAACTTTAACTACTACTTTTATCAACTACTTAATTTACAATTCATGCAACTTTTTTTAGTAACTTCTGAGCATCAGCAAATTAGGGAAAGTGAGGTTGTGAATGAA
This sequence comes from Bacteroidota bacterium, assembly GCA_017303975.1. Lineage (NCBI taxonomy): Bacteria > Pseudomonadati > Bacteroidota > Bacteroidota bacterium. The sequence goes on along the minus strand of JAFLBG010000028.1, from coordinate 14,029 downwards.
TTATTTAGAAATGGTCTTGAAAAGCTACATATTAGGAAACCGCTTGCAAGCGAAGATGATTTAAAAATACTAGTGAGTGCGATTGACTCGGATTTTTATTCTAGAATTTCAATCCATTCACATCACCATTTGGCTAATGAGTTTGGTTTAGGAGGTATTCATTATACCGAGAAGGATAGAGCTAATTTGAATAGCGCCAATTTATTTGCTAAAGGAAACATTTCCATTTCTACTTCATTACACACACTAGCTGAAATTGAGGATGTGCACGGGTTTGATTATTATTTTTTTAGTCCGGTTTTTAAAAGTATAACCAAGGATAATTATTTACCGCGTTTTTCTGTTGAGGAAATAAAAAAATCATTGGGAAAAACATCTAAACAACTAATTGCTCTCGGAGGGATAGATACCAATACAATTGAAAAATTGCAGGGCATTAACTTTATTGGAGCAGCCGTTTTAGGGGCGATATGGAATAGCAGTAATCCTGTTAAATCATTTATTGAATTAAAAAAAATAGCAGACACTATTCACTAGATTTTTCCTTCTACAAGTAAAAGTTTAATTTTTAGTACAGCTGTTACCGTTAAACTGTCAGTAACAGTGCCATTTAATACAAGTTGATACAATTCTTCAAATGGTAGTTTTTTTATTTCCAAAACTTCAGTTTCCTCCGGTTGTGGGCTTTCGAAGGATAAATCTTGTGCAAGAAATAAAATACAAAACTCGTCTGTAGCAGAATTACTCAGATGCATTTCTTGAATTTTTGTCCACTTATTGGCTACAATACCTGTTTCTTCCAGCAATTCTCGCTTTGCAGATTCAATAGGCGGGGAGTCAAGTTTTCCACCACCTTCGGGTATTTCCCACGAATATTTATTTATGGGGTACCTGTATTGACCAACAATCCAGGTATTGTATTCGTTGTCCAGCGGAATAATTCCGATGGCAAGATTTTTAAAGTGGACAACCGAATAAATTCCGGGATTGCCTGCAGGATTAAGTACATCGTGCTTGGTTATTCCTATCCAGGGCGATTCGTATACTAATTCGCTTTTTAGGGTTTTCCAAGGGTTTTCTTCTTTTTTATTTTTCACTTGAATGTTTTTTAATTTTTAATTTCCAAGTGTAAACCACCAGTTTTTTTATTGCTCTTTGTGTTACTTGATAACATGTTGGTTTTTATTTTAGAATGCTCTGTTTATGCCTACAATCCAACGGAAATCAAAATATTCGTTTTCGACAGCAGGAATGCTATTTAAAAATAAGGGGAAGTCCGCACGAATGGTAAGTGGTTTTATGTTTTGTAATACACCCCAACGTTGTATGGTGAAAGCCGCTCCAATACCGGCATCGGCTCTTATGTTTCCAATGTAAAGGTTTTTGCTGTTGTAGTTGTAATTTATAAAACCTGCATCGGCAAATAAGTAGGTTTCTAATTTAAATGTGTTTTTAAAAATAGGTCGCTTGGGTTTGAATAATTCTTGAAATTCTAATTCTATATTTACAGCTGCTCCATTTGTGCCTTTGTAGGCCAAGTAAACAAATCCATCCGAAGCAACCTCCGGTAACAGGTATCCTGAAAATCCTCGTAAGTTTAAACCGCCACCTGCATGAAAATTATTGGTAGATGCTCCATATGCTGCCATTTTTGGGTCGAACGCACCCATTGCTCGCGTATATTTATTTTCCATTAATTGTTCGGGATTTGCCCCGGAAGCATATAGAAACGATTCGTTTGCCCAACTAGTGCCCCATCCGGCAAGTACAAAAAAGCGAGAATTGAAATTAAGTTTTCCCCAATCGTTTTTGTTTACCGATTCTAGCGATGCGTGAGAATAGCTGTAGTCATTAGTAAAAGCAGAGGTCTTAAGCATTAGCACTATTTCTCCAATTCCGTTTTTGTAATTGTATTTGTGTATGTTTCCAAGCGCAAGTGTATTATTTAATTTGTTCAATTGCCATTCTCGCGGCAACAACAGGTAGTTTAAATCGTGTATAGAGTTTCTGTACATCGATTTTGCAATGATGAACAGGATGTTTTTTTTATTCTCACTAGCTTTATTAAACTGGAGTGCGTAACTATTCAAGCCATCTACAATTTTAACATCTGCATAAATTCTTGAATGTTTTAAAAACTTATCGGTAGAGGTATTGTAGTTAAATGTAAAACCTATATCATCATATTTATTAATAAATGCAGCTGTGTCAAGAAAATTTTGTGCTAAGCCCGTATTAAGCCAAATGTTTGCATTAAATACATGTCGTGTTTTCATGTGCGAGCCGTTTACATGAACACCTGTTTTTATTCCATCGTAGCCATTGTACCACACATCCGGCCTGGCATATATTTCGTACTTCTGCCAGTTCGATTCAGTATTTACTTTTGCATCAAGCTCGTAACTGATGGGTAGTTTGCAACGATTGTTGAGCATATTTACATCCGCTAATCGGTTGCTTGGGTCGATAATTACATTTTTAATTTTGTCGGGAGCAGTAATGGTAGCTGTGTATGTTGATTTGAGCTTATCCCAACCAATCCAACGTGGTAGGGTAGTTGCGGTTGTTTTTTTTTCAAACCAGGTATTGGGAATGTAATAGTCTTTTACGGATGAATCTTTTCCAATTACCCTAAAATCCAATGGCATTTGCATTCTTCCAATGCGTTTAAAGGTAATAGCATAATTGTTTGTGTTTTTTATTTTCTTTACTCGTTTAATGGAATAGTCAATAGTTTTAGAGGTTTCCAGCCATTGGTCGAAAAACCAATTTAAATCTACTTTGGTGTAATTAATTACGGAGCTTCTAAAATCTTCCATATACGGATGGCACATTTTCCATTGATTGAAATAGTGTTGCATCGCTTTTAAAAAAAGGTCATCGCCCAGTACGTATTGCAAATTATACAACATGGTTGCTGTTTTCATATATACTTGTCCGTAGCCGCCTCCGTGGCGCAGTGCGCTGTTAAATCCATCAGAGTGGGTGTTTAGTACACTTTCATCCCCATTAGCAGCGGCAATAATATAGTTGTTGTAAACTTCACTATTCATGATATAATCCGGGTGTATATATTTTTCTACATAATTTGATTTCGATTTATTTCGGATACGTTCTTTCCCATCAATTTTTATGTAGGTCCATGCCGTTAAAAATTGTGTAAAGCCTTCGTCCATTGCAGCACGGTAGGTTTCATTACTACCCACCATTCCAAAAAACCAATTATGACTTATTTCGTGTGCCAGTAAATCTCTGTAATCAGGGTCAAGTCCATTATCTAGTGTCAACATGGGATACTCCATGCCATCTCGGGCATCGGCTACCACCATTTTTGGATAGGCGTACATTCCAAAATCGGTAGAGTTTATTTCAATTACTTTGGCAGTATAACTTGCTGCATTTTGCCAACGAGCTGCATGCGATTCTTGTACTACTGCTATACATCGTATCCCATTCCAAACTTCTTCTCCAATGCGATAGGTTGGGTCGGTAGTAAATGCAAAGTCGTGTACATTATCTGCATGGTAATGCCATGTTTTAGTTTTTCCATCAGCGGGAATTATGGTAGATGGTGATGTGTATAATGGTTTGTTGGTAAAGTTTTTTAAATCTAATTTTTGACGAAGCGTATCTGGCAAAACTTCTTTTTCGTTTAGCAAAATGCCTGTTGCTTCTGTAATGTAATGAGATGGTAGCGTAAGCGAAACATCAAATGTTCCAAAATCTCCATAAAACTCTCTAGTTAAATGTTGGTCGGTATCCCAACCTTTTTTTTGATCGTACACTGCAATGCGCGGATACCAGTGTACTCCATCAAAATGTTTATTTCCATAGGAGTTGAAGCTTTTCATGCGTCTTCGAATGTTTCCTTTATCATCAAAGTAAGTTTTAAATTCGATTGAGAAAGCTATAGAGGAATTGGGGGCTAAAGCCTCTGTTAAAAAAACTTTTAAAATAGTATTATCTAGTTCTGTTTTTGGTTGTTGTCCGTTTATTGTAATTTTTTCGATAACTGTTCCTAAGCCTTGTTTTTCGTAAGGGCCATATTTTATTGGGAATTTATTTTTCTTGTGTAAGTCGTCTGTGTAAGAGCCAGGCTGAAAAGCATTTTGATACAAATGAAAATATACAAAACGAATTGTATCGGGAGAGTTATTCCAGTAAGTAAGTTCTTCGTTGGCACTAATTATTGAAGTTTTTTCATCTAGTGCAGCATTTATTTTATAATGTACATCTTGCTGCCAGTAATCGGAATGCGGTTTTCTATTTTTCCAGTAGTATTGATTTTGTTCTGTGCGATATGTGTTTTCGGGAAATATAGATTGAGAGAATAGTAAATTGCTAATAAGCAAAATTGCAACAAACAATAAATTTTTCTTCATTTGATAATAGCTGTTTTATAGTACTAGTAAGATAAAAAGAATACTTTACTGTTTTGCAAAAGTGGAGGAGAAGAATGCTAAATTAACCTATCTTCCTTTTTTAGATAATTGCTTTTTCTCCTTTTTTCTTTGCCATGTCAATACTGGCGTTGAGTTCGAAGCCTAATAGTAAAATATACGAATTGAAATAAATCCAAAGAAGAATGACAATCAGTGTACCGATAGATCCGTACAATTTATTGTATTGTCCAAAATTATTAATATAAAATGCAAAGCCCCAGCAGGTAATGACTGTTAGGATAGCAGCAAATGTAGAGCCTGCACTTATAAAGCGCCATCTAGCTTTGCTCGAAGGTGCTAAGTAGTATATAAAAGAAAGTGTGCAAAAGAATAATGCAAAAACAGTAATTGCCCTTCCAATTAAAATTAGGTAAGATTCGAAGTTGCTTAGTAGCGATATTTTATTCAATAATATTTCGGAGAAAATAATAATTGCAATGGCTGTTATAAGCAGTGTAGTTTGAATCAACACTAATGCAATTGATACAAGCCTTGTCATAAATGGCTTACGAGTTTCTACGCTGTGGTATGTTTGGTTGAATGCGTTAATTACAGCTACAAATCCATTGGTAGCAAAGTACAATGCGGTTATAAATCCAAACGAAAGCAAACCGCTATTTTGGCGTTTAATAATATCTTCCAGTGTGCTCTCCGTTGCTTCAAATGCAGCTTTCGGCATTACACTTTTAATTACATCAAACAGTTCGTTCTGGAAATTATCTATTGGAATGTAGGGTATAAGTGTAAATAAAAAAATTATAGATGGGAATATGGCCAGAAAAAAAGAAAACGCCACCGAAGACGCTCTCATATTTACAGCGCCTTTACTCACTCCTCTCAAAAAAAATACAAGCACCTCATAAAGCGCAATTCCTTCAAATCCAGGTAACACAATGCGTTTGGCAATGCGTGTAAGTTTTGCAATAGGTGGTAGGTCGAGTATTTTTTGTGCAAATTTACTTGGCATTTGCAGTTGCTTTTAGACTTAAATCTAAGCTTTTTATACTGTGCGTTAATGCACCCATTGAAATGTAGTTGACTCCTGTTTTTGCGTAGCTTGCTAGGTTTTTTGCATTGATATTTCCGGAGGCTTCAGTCGGAATACGCTTATTGATAAGCTTTACAGCTTGAGTAATTTCTTTCGGAGAAAAATTGTCAAGTAAAATTCTATCTACTTTATAACCACAACTTAAAACTTCTTGAACATCGTTTAAGCTCCGAACTTCAACTTCAATTTTTATTTTTTTATTTTTCTTTTTAAGATAATCTACACTTGATTTAATGGCTTTTGTTATACTTCCGCAATAATCAATGTGATTGTCTTTAATTAAAATCATATCAAATAATCCAAATCGATGGTTTACGCCACCACCAATTGCAACCGCCCATTTTTCCATCATTCTAAAGCCGGGGGTGGTTTTTCTTGTATCTAGTAATTTTACGTTGTTTTTTTTGCAAAAAGCCGTTAGTGTAGCAGTGGTAGTTGCAATGCCGCTCATGCGCTGCATGCAATTTAAAACCAAACGTTCCGCTTTTAAAATAGATTGTGCAGAACCATTTACGGTAAGAACAACATCTCCTTTTTTTACTGTACTTCCGTCATTTTTTAAAATAGAATAGGTAAGGTTTTTATCTACTATTTTAAAAATTAGCTTGGCTAATTCAACACCTGCAATAACTCCGTTTTCTTTAACAAGTAATTTGGCTGTTTTGGTAAGCGTTTTCGGAATGCATGCAAGCGAGGTGTGGTCGCCATCTCCTATATCTTCTAGTAAAGAAGATACAATAAAGCTGTTTAGTGCTTTGGGGGTAATATAATTTGGCAGTTTCATGTAGTAATTTGCTTAATGCACAATTTATTTGTCGAGTTCAATTCGAAGCTGTTGAATAGTAGTTTTATCTGTAGCTTGTTTTAGTAAAATGTAAACTTTGTATTTCTCTTTCCCTGCCAACAGATTACCAACCAAAAAATAGTTATTGTTTTTCGGAATGCTTTTGTGAGTAATGTTAAAAGACTGTACAGGGTTTTTCGTGAAAAAATCTTTTAGTAAAATTTCCGCTTGATTTTTACTATACACATCCTCTAATGATACGATGGTAAGTTCCACATTCTCTGCAAACGACTGGGAAATGGCTCTACTGTTGCCTTCGGCAAAATTTTTACTTAATTGATCGGCAATATCGCCTGCAAACCCAACATGTAGATTTATAAACAGTAATAAAAATTGTATAAGCATAATGTTGTTATCTACTACAATTATTGAGCCAATCTGTGTAGTTTTGCTCTAAATTAACAAAAATATGCGCATTGTTTTAGTTTTTGTAGGTAAAACTGATGAAGAATACATCAAAGAAGGTTGCAAAAAATATTTTGATAGACTTTCCAACTATATGAAGGTGGAAGAGTTTATCGTATTACCACCTAAATCTATTTATACCTATAAACCTGCTGAAATTAAAATGAAAGAAGGCGAAGAGTTGATAAAGGCTTTAAGTAAAATGGATAGAGCGTTTGTTGTATTGTTGGATGAGCAAGGCAAGGAATACAGTTCGGTTGATTTTTCTAAATACATGAATAAAATTTTCTCGCAATCATACGATAAACTTGTCTTTGTAGTGGGCGGTGGATATGGCTTTTCTGAAGATGTATATAAAAAATATCCGCAAAAAATTTCATTATCCAAACTTACATTTACGCATCAAATGATCCGATTGTTGCTTGTAGAGCAAATTTATAGAGCTATGACGATATTGAAGAATGAAAAATACCATCATCTGTAGTTGTGATACATATTGCAAAAAAATATTTGTTCCTTAGTGTTTAGAATGAATTTAATCCAACTCCACGGATTCAATTACTTCGCTGCTTAAATGAGTTTCTAAAATAGAACGGTATTTTTTTGTAGATATAAATCCGAATCCAGATTCGAAGAATTCATTGAAAGCAGCTTGCCAATCGCTATTTAAAGGTAATCCAAAAGCAAATCGTTCGTTGTCGATTGTTGCAACACGATGCATTTTGATGTAGGAAGAATTGTTCTTCTTTAAAAAACTCCAAAACTGAATCATATCAACATAACCAAAGTATTTAGCATTTTGGTTTATTTTTACGGTAGGGTTTTCTTCCCCGAACTCAATTCTCATTTTGGGGAAATAGCTGCTTTTTAAATCGAGTAGATATTTTTCGTGTGTAGAGCCTTTTTCAGTAATAGCAGTTAATGTATCAAAGTGTAAGGAAATGTCTTGAATTTTAGATAGGGTAGGGATTCTTCCGGAGCTTATAAGAACTGTTTTGTTTTTTAAGTAAGGTGGGCAAAATTGTATTTCTTTTTTTCTGTCTTCTGTAATTGTTAAGCTGGATAGCCCAATACTATTAGGTGTTCCCTTGGTTAGCAATTCGTATGATTTATTAAATTCTGCACTTGCAATGTAATTTAATGTAATTACAACGCCTTTCTTCTTTGCCCAACCCACAAACTCGTTTAAGATATCAGCTTCAATTCCTTTTACTATAACATTTCCTTTTTCTTTATATGTAAACGGATAATTATTTTCGTAGTAATAGACGTTAAGCGATGCTTTTTTATTTTTCAAAGCACTCTCCCATGAAAGGTTTGATTGTGCGAATAAACCAGTTGCTAAAGCAAAAAATAAGCTAGAAAGAATTATACGAATAGGCATAATTTATGTTTTATAAAAAAGGCTGCCCTATTAAGGCAGCCTTTCATGGTTATATTTATATCCCCAAGTTACGATTAATATCTGTAATATTCAGGTTTAAATGGACCTTGTTTATCTACGCCAATATAAGCCGCTTGTTCATCTGATAAAGTATCGATTTCAACACCAATTTTAGCAAGGTGCAAGCGAGCTACTTTCTCATCCAAATGTTTAGGTAAAACATAAACTTTATTTTCGTATTTATCGGTATTCATCCATAATTCTAACTGTGCTAACACTTGGTTAGTAAACGAGTTAGACATTACAAATGATGGATGTCCCATAGCACAACCTAAGTTTACTAAGCGTCCTTCAGCTAAAACAATAATGTCTTTTCCGTCAATAGTGTATTTATCAACTTGAGGCTTGATGGTATCCTTTGTGTGACCATAGTTTTTGTTTAACCATGCCATATCAATTTCTGTATCAAAGTGTCCAATGTTACATACAATTGTATTGTGTTTCATGGCTTTAAAATGACGATCTGTAACAATACTCATGTTACCTGTAGTTGTTACAACTATATCCGCCTCCTTAATAGCAGTATCCATTTTTTTAACTTCATAACCTTCCATTGCAGCTTGTAAAGCACAAATTGGGTCAATTTCAGTTACAATTACACGCACTTTTGAATCTTTTAAAGATTCTGCTGAACCTTTTCCTACATCACCAAATCCTGCAACAACAGCTACTTTACCAGCCAACATTAAATCGGTAGCTCTTCTGATTGCATCTACTAATGACTCACGGCATCCGTATTTGTTATCAAATTTAGATTTAGTTACTGAATCGTTAATGTTAATAGCTGGGATTGGAAGGGTTCCTTTAGCCATTCTTTCGTATAAACGGTGAACACCTGTTGTTGTTTCCTCTGACAATCCTTTAATTCCTTTAACTAGTTCAGGGTATTTGTCTAACACCATATTTGTTAAATCTCCACCATCATCCAAAATCATATTTAATGGCTTACGATCTTCTCCAAAGAACAGTGTTTGTTCTATACACCAATCAAACTCCTCATTATTCATACCTTTCCAAGCATATACAGAAATACCAGCAGCAGCAATAGCAGCAGCAGCATGATCTTGTGTAGAGAATATATTGCAAGATGACCAAGTAACTTCAGCTCCTAATTCAACCAATGTTTCAATCAAAACAGCAGTTTGAATAGTCATGTGTAAGCAACCTGCAACACGCGCATTTTTCAATGGTTTTTGTTTGCCATATTCAGCTCTTAATGCCATTAATCCAGGCATTTCAGCTTCTGCTAATTTTATTTCTTTTCTTCCCCACTCAGCTAAAGAAATATCTTTAACCTTAAATTTTACATAAGCAGGAGCTTCTTTAGTTGCTTTTGTTTTTTCCATTGTTGCTGTTGTCATGTTATTTTTAATTAGTTGTTTTTCAATAATTGCTGCAAATTTACGCTATTCTTTGCTATAAGTCAACTCTTTTTGCAAGCGCGCTAATTATCTACAAAACAGTTGGTGTAAAATTAAGTTCATAAAAAAAGCTACCTTTTTGAGGTAGCTTTTTTTATGAACTTAAGATGTATCTTATTTATTACTTGGTTGTGCTACTCCGGATCTTCTTATTGATTTAATGTCAAATGGTGTAAATCTTAGGTCTTGGTATTTAGAAACTAACTCACCGTTTTTATATTCATCAGCACGGTTCGCAATAATGTGGTAGGTAAACTTAGCATTGGATTTTCCATTAGCCAATTCCTTTACCAAAAATCCTTTCTCTGTTTTTTCTGTAACATACACACCGTTGCAGTCATCTTCTAGTTGTACAAGAACACGCAATGGATGTTTTTCGTTTACTGCAACATTTTTAGCAAAAGTGGGATCGATAGAAATATAAGTACTTCCATTTACCAATTGTCCGCTTCCGTAATCTTCAAATAAAGCCTCTGGTGCTTCTGGTGCATAGAGAACTACAGGTTTGTTTTGTACATCGTTTACAATAGTAGAAACTGCTCCGGTACCAATTATTTTATAGTTTGTATTGGCTGTATAGGCCGCTGTCATTGCATAAAAATCAAGTGCTAAGCTCATGCTATCAATAAACAAGCCACCGGCAGTTGTTCCGCCTGAGCTCCCATTGTATGTCATCCCAAATACTCCAAATGTTTTACCTGTACCAGAAACACCAGTACTTGCGCCTGCGTGGTATGCCGTATTAACACCGCTACCAACACCTGCAATACCTGTACCAGTATTTGTAGCTGTTCCGTTATCAACACGCAGTGTCATAGTATTTACAACGTTGTTTGATTGTATCCATACAGAAGGTTTGTCATTTCCTGCAATACCTCCTGTACTTGAAAAGTAACCTGCATATCCTCCCAAGGTGTTTTCTGCTTGCAATGCTGTGCCTGAGAAATTTCCATTTTTTGCCCAAACTCCAATGCCTGTCCCTGTCGCATTTTCGCCAACAACTCCATATCCATTGCTCGAAGCCTCACCATAAACACCACGTCCTGTAGTAGTTTTACCATGTACCCCATATGCTGCACCTAGGCCTTCACCATAAATACCTGTTCCTGTTCCTGTAATATAACCGGCAACAGCTCTTGTACCAAGAGAGTTTATAGCACCTGCTGCACCAGTTCCATAAGATGAAAATACATCAGTTGATGCAGCTGTTGTATTGTTAGCTACAAGTCTTCCTGCAGACGTCATACGCAAACGTTCGTTAAATGCAGTAGAGCCACCGGTTTTAAATATAAAATCTTGTGCATCGTTTGTTCCAATATAATTAGTGCCCGGAGATGTGTTGAAATTTCCTGTTGTTATCCATGCCGCATTAGGACTGGACTTTATGTTACCACAGCTATCTACAATTCTTACTAATCCGGAAGTGTTACCAGCAGAACCTACTGTTAAACTAACAGATTGAACAGAACACGCATTCCCTCCGCCACCAATTACGGTACCTGTTGAAATGCTAGTGCCTCCACAAAGACTTCTCCATGCTGAGAGCGGGTTATTCCAGTAGAAAAAACAACTTGAATCGGTATCATACACTAAAAGCCCATTTTCTGCATTTCCTAAGCCGGTTATTGCAATTCTTTGTGCTGCTGTTAAGCGCGGCACTAAAACTCCTGTATTGTTGCTAGGAGAAACAATATCCAATACTGCATTTGAATTAGGGATAGCCGTATTTATACCAACATTTTGTTGTGCAAATGAGCTAATTCCTAAAAAGATTAAAAGTGTAGATAGTGAAAAAACTTTGTAAAAAATTTTCATAGTAGTATGTGGTTATACGTTACACGTTCAATATATGTATAATTTTAAAAACAATCAAATATAAGATGGTTGAAAAGTAAATTAAGTTGCATTTGTTGGAATAAATGGAGCAGGTAGCAATTAGGAAATTACCTTTTTTTCTTTGTTGTTATTTTGTTGCCATTTCCAAGCAGATAACATCATGTCGTCTAGATTGTATTCGGCTTTCCAGCCTAGTATTGACTGTGCTTTTGACGAGTTAGAATAAATAGCTACTACATCTCCATTTCGTCTGGCACCAATTTTATAATTTACTTTTGTATTCGATACTTTTTCAAAAGATTGTATTACTTCCATTACGGAACACCCTGTGCCACTGCCTAAATTGAATACTTCGTAAATAGCAGATTCTTTTTGCAGTAAAAAATTAAGTGCTTTAATGTGTGCTGTTGCAATATCGGAAACATGTATGTAATCTCTTATGCACGTTCCGTCTTTAGTTGGGTAATCGTTGCCATAAACAAACATGTCGGGCAGTAATCCCGATACAAACTGTGTAATAATTGGCACCAAGTTGTTGGGTTTATTTCTTGGGTCTTCTCCAATAAGACCGGATTTGTGTGCTCCAACAGGATTGAAGTATCGGAGTGAGATTCCTTTATGCGAAGCACTTGATTTAATAAAATCACGCAGAATTTCCTCTCCCATTATTTTTGTTGCCCCATAAGGCGATTCTGCTGCATTTACTTCAGTGTTTTCTGTTACCGGCAATGTTTTAATATTTCCGTAAACAGTACAAGAGGATGAAAATATGATGTTTTTAACCCCAAATCTTTTAGAGCAGTCAAGAATGTTTATAAGCGAAACAAGGTTGTTTCTGTAGTATCGAATGGGGTCTTCTACCGATTCGTGAACCGCTTTGTAAGCTGCAAAATGGATAATTCCAACAATGTTTTTATGCGCAGAAAAAACCTGTTCTAAATCTTGAATATTATTTATATCAACAGTGTATGATATAATATTTTTGCCAGTAATCTTATTAATTCTATCGTAAACTGATGGGGATGAATTTGAAAAATTATCTACAGATATAACTTCATAGTTTGTTGTCTCCAACAGTTCGGTTATGGTATGAGAACCAATATAACCGGCTCCTCCTGTAATAAGTATGGCTTGTTTTGAATTATTCATTACCTCTAACGCATCTAAACTCCCGAAAGATAAATAATATAACTAGTTTGACAAAAAGTAGGATCTAGCGTAATTTAGTTACAAGCCATAAATATTCATCAATACACTTACCTACACTTGCTATCGTTGCTGCATCTTCTGTAGTTCCGGTTTCTGTTATTTTTTTATCCAATTGTGGTATAATAAGCATTTGAGGTAAAAGTATTCCGAATAGCGCTGCCACATATTGTTGCAGGTGCATAGCAGCTCTCATACCTCCAAAAGCTCCAGGAGACCCAACAGCTATTGCCATAGGTTTTCTGTAATAACTATTTTTCGGAAAATGGTCAACAAAGTTTTTTAGGGCAGGGGAGAAGCCTCCGTTGTATTCCGGGGACACAAAAATAAAAGCATCGCTTTTTTCCATTGTTTCAAAAATATTTTGAAATTCAAGTGGAGCGTCTTTTTTATCTTGCCATACAGACTGGATATGCGGCAGATTAGCCTTATGCAGATAGATGTCTGTTACAGCAATAGTACTGCTTTTCTTCCTTAGTTCGGTGGTTAAAAGTTGCGCAATGCGAGCTGTTTTGCTTTCTGTACGTGGGCTTCCTGAAATTATAGTAATGTTCATTTTCTAGTTAATTAAGTGAAAAGAAGGGTTCGTTAATGGCAACTGTATTGTGAAAAAGTAGAGGTTGTATTTCAACTTTTACATAAGGCATAATTGGAAATTCGCTCAATATATCCATTACTTCTTTTTCTGTTTTTGCTGCCACGATAGTCCAGAGCTTGCTTCTGTCGGAACTTACAGAGTAGGAAAGTAAAGTTCCATTTTCAAATAAATTATTTACCAAAGCTCTTTGGCTTGGAATTAAGTTTGCAAATTTTTCGTCTAGTATGCTGGGTAGAATTATTTCTACCATAAAATTATTTTTGTTCATAGTATTAATCGGCTAAATGTCCCATTTTACCTAAATGATAATCTTGTATTGCTTCGTTAATTTCTTGAGCGGTATTCATTACAAACGGTCCGTGTTGCACCATTGGCTCGCTGATTGGCTCTCCGCTCAAAACCAAGAAAGATGTGTCTTTTAGTGCTTCAATCGTTATTTCTTTACCCCCTTTTTCAAAATTAATAAGATTAAAAGAGGAAACTGTTTTTGAGTTGATAGTAACTTCCCCTCCCAAAACATAAAGTAAGGTAGAGTAGTTTTCCGGTAATTCTAGCATTGTTTTTTCGGCTGCATTTATTTGTCCCATCATAGAAATAATGGGTGTAAACGTTTTTGCAGGACCTGTTAAACCTTTATAGGTTCCCGATACCAGTTTAATTGAAATTCCATCTGTTTGTTGCACATAAGGCATATTTTCAGATTTTATATCTTGGTATTTTGCGGGAGTCATTTTATACTTTGCGGGAAGATTTATCCAAAGCTGAATTAATTCGAGCGTGCCACC